>VAWV01000303.1 GCA_005883295.1 Actinomycetota bacterium | reverse complement strand
TCAGGACACCATCCACGCGCGTGGTCTTCTCGTAGCCCTTGAGCACGCCCATGTTGCCACGCTGCAGGTGGTCGTGCGGGTACAGGCGTCCCTGCCAGTAGGCCACGAAGTCGTTCCGTCCGCTCCTCATGTCCGGGCCGCCGAGCAGGAACGCGATGAAATCGTCCGCGGACAGGTCTCCCTTCGACGGATGGTTCGTGTCGATCAGCCGGACCAGGTCGTCGCCGACGGCGCTCAGGTAGTCCAGCGGCTGGCCCCTGATCGCCGCGAGCGACCAGCTGCGCAGCTTCCCCATGGCGTCGGGCACGGCGGACACGTAGTACGGCGGTCCGAACATCTGCTGCGCGGGCGACGTCGGGTTGAAGATGTAGGCGTTGTCGTTCGCGCGCGTCTCAGGCGGACTGGACTCGCAGAGCTGCTCGGTCCCTGTCGGCGCGACGAACTTCGTGCAGTCGGCGAACGGAGCCACGCGGCCGTAGAGGTTCCAGGCGTCGTTTGTGGTGAGGCCCGAGAGCCCGGTATCGGCCGAGCGCCACCCGGCGTAGCCGCCGAGCACGATCAGCGTGGCGGCGAGAGCGACCGCGCCCTGAATCAGCGTGCGGCGAGTCGGACGCCGATTGGCGAAGACGAGCCAAAGCACGAAGATGGGTACGAGCACGAGTCCCGCCTCGCGCACCGTCACCGAAAGGCCGGCGCTCACGCCTGCCAGCGCGGCCCACAAGACCGCCCCGCCGCTCCCGCGTACGGCCCCGTAGATCGCCAGCGTCACCAGGAACGTGAAGAGGGTCTCCGTCAGCGCGGCGTGCTCGAGGAACAGCTGATCGCCGTTGAGGATCAGGAACGCCGCCGGGACGAGTCCCAGCCACACCGGTCCGCCCGCCCTGCGCACGATCACGAAGAGCAGGACGCCGGTCGCGAGGCCTATGACGTGCTGCGCGAACGTGACGAGGAGGAGATGCGGGGTGACCGCATGGAGGACGGACAGGAACATCCCGTACCCGACCGTCCGGAACGGATCGGCGAAGGGACCGGTCTGCGCGTCCTGGAAATAGATGCCGCTGTCCGAGTAACCCGTGATGGCCGGACGCCATTCGATGGTGAAGTAAACGCGCACGAGAACGCCAACCAGCAGGAGGCCCGCGAGCGCAAGTACCTCCGGGTTGGCTCGTGCACGCCGGAGCGCGGACCTAGCCCTTGACGCCGACGTAATGGGCAGCCCCACCGGCGTCCTCGGTGACCACGAACGGCGTCTGGCCGCCTCTGAATGTGGCGATGCACCGGAACACGAGGCCCTTCTTCTGCTCGATGCCAGCCGGACACGAGACGGTCGCCCTCAGATGGCGCTTCTGGAAGACCGTCTGCTCAATCGCCCGCTCGACGCGCTCGGTGTCGAGGATCTTCTTATTGCCGCCGCATCCCGCGACCAGCCACCTAGACTTGTCGCGACCCCGGGGGCGTGGTCTAGTGGTTAGGACGCCGGCCTTTCAAGCCGGAGGACACGGGTTCGATCCCCGTCGCCCCTATCGACATGGCCACTGCCGTTGAGGTTCCCGAGTACGAGGTCCAGGACGACGTCCAGCTCGACCCGGAGCGCACGGCGCTGATCGTGGTCGACATGCAGAACGATTTTGTCTCCGAGGGCGGCTCGCTGGTGGGGCCGGACGCTAAGGACACGATCCCGCGCATCCAGTCCCTGCTCGAGCTGGCGCGCGGATCGGGCATGCGCGTGGTCTACAGCCAGGACACCCACGACGAGGGCGACCCGGAGTGGCAGATCTGGCCCGAGCACGCCCGCCGCGGCACGTGGGGCTGGCAGATCGTGGACGGGCTGGCGCCGCGCGGGGACGAGCTGATCGTCCAGAAGGTCCGCTACGACGCCTTCTACGGCACCTCCCTGGACCACCAGCTCCGCCTGTGGGGCATCGACACGCTCGTGATCTGCGGCACCGTGGCCAACATCTGCGTCCACTACACGGCCGCAAGCGCGGCCCTGCGCTGGTACCGGGTCGTGATCCCGCGCGACGCGGTCTCCGCTCTCGAGCCGTTCGACCTCGAGTCGTCGCTGCGCCAGACGGCGTTCCTCTTCGCCGGCACGATCACCACAACCGAAGCCATCCACACCTGACCGGTTTGCGCCTTGCGTCGCCGGGACAACCGGTCCGCGATCATGTGAG
Organism: Actinomycetota bacterium; assembly: GCA_005883295.1. Taxonomy (GTDB): domain Bacteria; phylum Actinomycetota; class Thermoleophilia; order Solirubrobacterales; family Thermoleophilaceae; genus AC-37. The sequence goes on along the minus strand of VAWV01000303.1, from coordinate 561 downwards.
GGGTGGCAGGGGCCAGGACGAGCGCCGAGGGGCACGCGCACGCGGCTGAGGTCGCGCGCGAGATCGGCTGCGCTCCCGACGACGTCGAGACGGTGGCCGCGCTGCTCGAGCTCGGCGTACCGACCCGGGCGATGCGCCGCGCGCTCGAGCGCGGCCGGCTCGAGGACGCGATCTTCGACGCCGTCCTCGACCCCGAGCGCGCGCAGCGCACGGTAACCCCGGCCGAGATCGAGGCCCGCGGCGGCCTGCCGGTCGCCGAGGTCCAGCTCCTGATGCAGACCGCGGGCCTACCGCCGCCCGCGCCCGACGAGCCATCCTTCACCGAGGAGGAGACCGAGCTGTTCCTCGAGGTCGCGCGCCTGCGGGAGATCTGGACGCCCGAGCTCGGACTCCAGGTGTCACGGGTGGCGGGCCGCTCCCTGGCTCGCATCGCCCACACCCAGGTGCAGCTCTTCCGGCTCTACGTCGAGCCGCGGCTCAGGGCGGAGAGCGGCGACACGCTCGCGTCGCTACCCGAGGTCCACTGGGCCTTCGAGCGACTGCTCCCCCTTGCGACCCCCT
>VAWV01000214.1 GCA_005883295.1 Actinomycetota bacterium | reverse complement strand
AGGATCCAACCCGGTATCGCGCGCGGCGGGTACGTCATCGGGGTACGCCATTTCCAGGCTACCCCGCTACGGCGTCATGGGCAAGCGGTCCAGACTCACCTCCCGACGCGGAACCCACGCGGCTGGCCAGGCGCCCCTAGGCCTACGCCTTGGGCTGGATGTTCTGGTTGACCCGGAACAGGTTCTCCGGGTCGTAGGTGGCCTTCACGGCCGCCAACCGGTCGTAGTTGGCGCCGTAGCTGGCGCGGACCCGCTCCTGACCCTCCTCCATCATCATGTTCACGTACGCGCCCCCGGCCGAATACGGGTGAAGCGCCTCCTGGTAGTCGATGCTCCAGCGGCGGATGGCGTCCACGTTGGCCGGGTCCGGATCGACCCCGGCGAAGACCGCGCCATATGTCGCGTCGCGGTAGCCCCAGGCCGTGTCGGACGGCCCGACGTCATGGGCGGCGCCGTCGATCGGGTACAGATGCATGGTGGACTTCCACGTCGGCATCTCGGCACCGAACCGCGCGTGGATCTCGACCGCCTCGTCCGGGATCTCCCTGACGAAGTCGGCGCGCCAGTACCACTGGTCGCCAGCCGGGTAGACCGCGTCAAACGCGCCCTGGATCGCCGGGTGCGGCATCGGAGCCGGCCCGTGCAGCAGCGGCTCCGGAAGGGCGTCGAGCAGCGGCGACATGTGGGCGGCGGCTGCCTCCTCGTCCGCGCCCGCGTAGCACCACACGACCCCGCAGACCTTGCGCATGTGCAGCTCCTCGGGGAACGGCGGCCCGGGCGGCACCGAGCCGAACAGGAAGAAGCCATTCAGGTCGCGGGGCGCCTTCGGCAGGAAGTCGCGGTAGGCCGCGAGAACCTCCGCGCCGCTCTCGACCGGCCAGAACGTCGGCCCGGCGACGACTGTGTCGAGCTCGTGCAACCGGAAGAGGAAGGAGGTGACGACGCCGAAGTTGCCGCCGCCGCCCCTGATCGCCCAGTAGAGGTCGGGGTTCTCGTCCGCGCTGGCGCGGACGCGCTCGCCGCTCGCGAGCACGATCTCGGCCTCGAGCAGGTTGTCGATCGCCAGCCCGTGCTTGCGGGTGAGATGGCCCAGACCGCCGCCGAGTGTGAGCCCGCCGACTCCGGTGGTCGAGATGATTCCACTCGGCGTGGCCAGCCCGTGCTCGTTCGTGGCGCGATCGACCTCACCCCAGGTGCAGCCGCCGCCGACCCGAACCGTGCGCGCCTCTGGGTCGACCGCGACGTCGCGGAGCAGGGACAGATCGATGACGACCCCGTCGTCAACCGTTCCCAGCCCGGCGCCGTTGTGGGCACCGCCACGGATGGCAAGCGGCAGGTCGTGGTCACGGGCGAATCCAACGGCCTTGACCACTTCGTCCGGGCTCGCGCAGCGAGCGATCAGCGCGGGCCGCTTGTCGATCATGGCGTTGAAGACCTTGCACGCCTCGCCGTATTCGGCGTCCTCCGGTCCGATCAGCGCTCCCTGGAAAGAGCCCAGCTCCTCGCGTGCGGCGGCTGTTGCTGTGGCGACACTGCTCATGCTGTCCTCCTGGTTCGCATCTCCGTGACGTCAGGAGCCTCGCGGCTGCGTCGCGCCCTGTCATGACGCGAGCTGACCTACTTTCTCCTCCCGCGCCGCGAGGGGGAGTGGTCAAATCTGACTATGGTGGACCGGGAGCCCCTCGTGATGCACGATCTTCCAGGCCCGCTCAGCCTCACCTCGACGTTTCCGTTCGTTGGGCGCTCGGCCGAGTTGGAGCGGCTCCGGACACTCCTGCCGGGCGCCGAGGGGGAGGGCCGACGGGTAGTCCTGCTCGGCGGCGAGCCCGGCTCGGGGAAGAGCCGGCTCGTGCGGGAGTTCGCCGGCGAGGCGGCGAGGGACGGCGTACTTGTGCTCTACGGCGCCTGCGACGCCGAGGTGCGGAACCCGTACGGACCGTTCGTCGACGCGCTCGACCAGCTGGCGCGTGCCACCGAGCCCGAGGAGCTGCGCGCCGCCGTCGGCGCCGGCGGCGGCGAGCTCACGCGGCTGCTCCCCGATCTGGGCGCCCGGCTGGGCGATCGCCCGCCCGCTTTGGAGGCCGATCCGGACACTGAGCGCCACCGGCTGCACACCGCCGTTGCCGACCTGCTGGCACGCGTCACCCAACGCCGCCCGGCGCTGTTGGTGCTGGAAGATGCGCACTGGGCCGACGCCCCGACGCTTCTGCTCTTGCGTCACCTGGCACGTGTCGGAAACGCCCGCGTACTCCTGATAACCACCTTCCGGGACACCGAGGCCGACATGCCCGAGACGCTCTCGGAGACGCTCGCCGACTTGCGTCGTTACGACGTCGTCCGGCTGCAGGTCCCCGGTCTCTCCGGCGAGGACGTAGCGGAGTTCGTCCGGCGCGCCGGCGGAGCCGAGCCCGGCTCCGAGCCGCTCGAGCTCGCGCGGGCGATCCGCGACCTCACCGACGGAAACGCGTTCCTCGTCTGCGAGCTCTGGCGCGCCCTCGTCGAGACGGGGGCGATCGAGCTCAGCGGCGGGACGATCCGGGTCACGCGTTCGCCGGCCGAGCTCGGGAGCCCTGAGAGCGTCCGCGAGGTCGTGAGTCAGCGGCTCTCGCGCCTGGCGCCGCGGACCACTGACCTCCTCGAGCTCGCGGCCACAGCGGGGGCGGAGTTCGAGCTCAGCGTTGTCGGAGGCGCGACCGGGCTCGGCGAGCCCGAGCTGCTCGCGGCGTTCGACGAGGCCGTCCGCAGCGGGATGATCGAGGAGGTCCCCTCACGCGGCCTGGCCTGGCGCTTCACCCACGAGCTCGTGCGGCGGGCGCTTTACGACCGGCTGTCCGGGATCAGGCGAGCGGAGCTCCATCTTCGGGTGGGAGAGGCGCTCGAGGCCACCGAGGCGCGCTCCGGCCGGACGCTCGCCGATCTCGCGCATCACTTCGCCGCCGCCGCGCCCTTTGGTGGCCCCGAGCGCGCAGTCGAGTACAACGTGCTCGCGGCTCGGGCCGCCGTCGCCGCGCTCGCCTTCGACGAGGCGGCGGCGCGGCTGCGCACCGCGCTGGGGCTGGGGATCGACGACCCGCAGGAACGCGCCGAGGTCTGCCTCGAGCTTGGCAATGCGAGCCACCGGGGCGGGAAGGCGCCCGACGCGCTGGCGGCGTTCAGGGCGGCGGCCGACATCGCCCGCGAGCTCGAGAACGCGCCGCTGCTAGCTCGAGCGGCGACCGGCTACGAAGACGCCTGCTGGCGCCCGGGAATGCACGACCAGGGCGCGGTGGAGCTCTTGGAGGAGGCCGCCGCGGCGCTCGGCGAAGAGGACTCCGAGCTGCGTGTCGGGCTGCTCAGCGGCCTCGCTCGGGCGCTCGACTTCCAGGGCTACCGCGAGCGCGGGGCGATCGTCCGGAGGGCCGCAGTCTCGATGGCGCGGCGGCTGGGGGATCGCGCCGGGCTCGCCGCCGTCCTGGTGCGTTCGTACTGGTCGCGCGGGACCACCTCGGTCGACGAGATCCTCGACATGCTCACGGAGGCCAGGGACATCGCCGACGATCTGGGCAACACCGAGATCCGTGTCGAGGCGATGTCCTGGCGCGTCCCTGCCTTCGTCGCCCTCTGCGATCTCGATTCGGCGAGACGAGAGATCCCCGCCCTGCACGAGATCGCCGAGCAGACTGCTCAGCCGTTCCTCATCCACGTGGCCCAGCACTATGGCTCCGCCATCGCGCTCTGCGACGGGCGCCTCGAGGAGGCAGAGGTCCTGGCTCGGCGCTCGCACGACTGGAGCCGCCTGCTGACCGGACGGGACCCCTCGGGCGTCTACGGGATCCAGATGTTCAGCATTCGGCGCGAGCTCGGGCGCCTGCCGGAGCTCGCCCCGATGATCAGGATCCTGGCCAGCGAGGGCACGCCGGACGCGCCCTGGCGGCCCGGGCTCGTCGCGCTGCTCGCCGAGCTCGGCATGGAGGCGGAGGCGAGGCGAGAGCTGTCGCGGCTGGTCGCCGACGGGCTCGACCCCTTCCGTGAGTCCCTCTGGCTCGCCGCGCTCGCCTACCTGACGGACGCCTCGTCGGCGCTCGGCGACGAGGCCGCGGCGGCGCTCCTCTACCCGGAGTTCGAGCCGCTAACAGGCACAAACGTGATGATCGGCCATCTCGTCTCCTGCTACGGCGCCGCCGACCGCTACCTCGGCATGCTCGCGGCCACCCTCGGCGAATCCGAGCGCGCGGAGGAGCACTTCGAGCGCGGCATGGAGCTGAACCGCCGCATGGGGGCGGTGACCTGGCTCGCGCACACGGAGTATGAATACGGGCGCTTCCTGCTCGCCCAGCGCCGCCGCGATGACCGCGCCCGGGCCGACGCGTTGCTTCGCGAGGCCACGGGGTTGGCGGAGCGCATCGGCATGGCCGGGCTCCTGGCCAAGATTCGCGCGCTGGGCTCTCCCGCGCCCGGGGCCGCTCTGCCCGACGGCCTCTCTCCCCGGGAGGTGCAGATCCTCGGACTGGTGGCTCAGGGTCTCAGCAACCGGCAGGTGGGCTCGACACTGTCGATCAGCGAGCACACAGCCGCGAACCACGTGCGCAGCATCCTGCGCAAGACAGGCTGTGCCAACCGGACCGAGGCCGCCTCCTATGCGCATCGGCACGGGCTCGCCCCGACCGTCTAGGATCGGGATGACATGCCGCTCTACATGATCGAGCGCAAGTTTGCCGACCAGCTCGACCTGACGAGTGACGACGTCAAGCTAATCGAGGAGGTCAACGCCGACGAAGGCATTCGCTGGCTCTTCTCGTTCCTGAGCGCGGACCGGCGTCGGACCTACTGCCTTTACGAGGCACCCTCTCCTGAGGCGATCATGTCCGCTGCCCGTCGGGCGGACGTCCCGGCGGACGAGATCGTGGAGGTCGGTCCCGCCGCGCCGGAGTTGTCGGGACGGTTGAGGGACTGGGCGGACGCGGTCCCTTCGAGCTGAATAGCGGACCCTCGCTAGTCGCCTCCGTGCGGCAGGACGGTCACTACGCCCGACATCGGCGTGCCGAAGTTGCCGTTGGCGTCCTGGATTCCGCCCTCAGGCCCAGGCGCGACGGGCTGATTGGCGCTGTCGAGGTGCGCGTGGAAGCGGCAGTAGTAGACGAACGTGCCGGGGTGGTTGAAACGCAGGACGATCGCGCGACCGGAGGCCAGGAGTTGATTCGTGCCCTGATGGCCCGCCGTGTTGAAGGCGTCGTCGCTTACCACGGTGTGGTCGTCAGTGTCGTTGTTGACCCAGCGCACGGAGTCGCCGGCCTGGATCGTCACCGCAAACGGCGTGAAGCGGTCCTCCTGGGGGACGACCACCTGGTGTACGGCCTTGCGCTGGTCGTGGGCGAGGGCTTGTATCGCCCCGATCGCGATCGGCAACGATGTCGCGATACTCGATCCAGACGTCGAACAGCGGGCCGTTCCAAGCCTCGGATGCTTCGACGTTGTCGTGGACTTGCCGGATCGTGTCCCCCACGATCGCTGAGTCTACGTCCGTCTCATCGGGTTTCGGACCTGCCGCATAGGCACGAGCGAGTGTGGGTATTCACGACTCATGCCTCATGGGTGGGGGAGGACCCTACGAGGAACCCTTGTCGCAGCGTCGGTGGTGGCTGCGCTCGTGGCACCGGCCGCCGCTCGTGCCGCCGGCGTCGATCAGACCTGCGAGCTCACCGCGACTCGGTTCGATCCGGACACGGTCAACGTCCTGTTTCCGGACAGCTCGGCGCAGTACTGGTCCACGCGCTACCTCGCGGTTCCCGGCACGCGCATCCGGATCGACGGGATCTTCCCGTACGCGCGCTACACGTCGTGGAACGCGTACGACCCGATCCTGCGTCCGTTCGCGAAG
>VAWV01000213.1 GCA_005883295.1 Actinomycetota bacterium | reverse complement strand
CGAGCCGAGAACGCGGCCGCTCGCTCGGCCCACTCCGGATCGTCGCGCAGGAGGTGGGCGTAGTCCTTCATCGCCGAGCCGCAACCCGCCGCGTTCACGGCCACCACGTCGCAGCCCTCGAATGCCTCGATGGTCAGCCGCGCGAGCGCGCGGGCTGGGCCGTCGTCCCCCGCGTGGAGCTGGAGCGCACCGCAGCAGCGCGGCTCGGCCGGCGCCACCACCTCGTATCCGTCGGCCGCCAGGACGCGCGCGGTCGCCGCGTTCACGCCGCTGAAGAACACTCTCTGTACGCAGCCCTGGAGCAGCCCGACCCGTGCGCGCCGCTCGCCGCGGGCGGGGGTCACGGATGGCGGCGGCGGCTCGGGCGAGCGTCGCGGGGACAGCTCCAGCATCGTGCGGAGGCGGGGGAGCCGTCCGAGCAGCCCGCCGCGCCGCCTGCGCGTGGCTCGCGCCAGGCCGAGAGCGTGCCCGGCCGCGATCAGCGGGGCGAGCGCACGCATCCGGTTCGGGTGCGGGAAGGTGGCGAAGATCGCGCTGCGCACCAGCCGCTCCCAGGGCGACCGGTCGAAGTTCCGCTCGATCTGCGACCGGGTGTCCTCGATCAGCTGGTCGTACCGGACACCCGAGGGGCACGCCGTGACGCACGCCATGCACCCGAGGCACTGGTCGATGTGCGTGACCAGCGTGCGCGAAAGGTCGCTTCCCTCCTCGAGTCCGGCGTTCATCAAGACGATCCGGCCCCGCGGCGAGTCCATCTCCTCGTCCCAGAGCGAGTAGGTGGGGCACGTCGGTAGGCAGAACCCGCAGTGCACGCAGTCGGCGATCACGTCGGCCGACGGCGGGCGGATGTCGTCGAAGGCCGTCGCCACCGGGCTAGATCCCGCCCACCAGGACGCCGGGGCTGCAGGCGCCGGCCGGGTCGAAGCGGCGCTTCACCCGCCGCATCAGGTCGATCGCCGGCGAGTCGCCGACGCCCCACACGTCCGCCTGCCGGCGCACCTCGTCGGGCGCGTCGAGCATCACACACGGCGCGGGAGCGAGAGCGCGGCGGATGTCGACCACAGCCGCCCCAGCCGTTCCGGGAAGCGCGATCCAGGAGAGCCCGAGGGCCGCCCGCCCGACCAGCGATCCGCCAGCGTCCCGCGCCGCGCGCATCTGATCGGGGAGCTGAGTCTGCACGCCGGACGCGCGCAGCACGATCCCGTCTGAGGACCTCTGGCCCGCACGCTGCCGATCCCATAGCGCGGAGTCGTCGTCCTCGATCGCCGCTTCCAGCCCGGCCGCCTCGAGGATCCTCGCGGCATCCGCCGCCGGGCTGGCGGCCTCCGCGCCGGCGAACCGGGCCAGCACTCTGCCGGTCCCGCCTGCCCACGCCATGTCCAGGCACTGCGCCTCGATTCGCGCATGCGTCAGCTCCGCGGCGCCCCGCGCGACGGCCTCGGGATCCTCGGATGCCCCCACCGCCGTCGCAGTCGTGCGCGGAACCGGGTGCAGGCGCACCGCCACCTCCAGGATGGCGCCGAGTGTCCCGTAGGAGCCCGTGAGAAGCTTGGCCAGGTCGTAGCCCGCCACGTTCTTGATCACCTTGCCGCCGCTGCGGGCGAGCGTGCCGTCGGAAAGGGCCACCGTCATGCCGAGCACCAGGTCGCGTGGCGCGCCGTGGCGGTGGCGGAGCGGCCCTGAGTCCGCGGTGGCGAACAGTCCGCCGACGGTCCCGCCGCCGGGAGGATCGAGCGCCAGCATCTGCCCGGCCGCGGCCAGCTCGTCGCGCAACCGCGCCAGCGGGACCCCGGCCTGCACCACGGCGGTGAGGTCGCCCGCGTTGTGCTCCACGATCGCGTCGAGCCGGTCGGTTGAGAGCTCGACGTCGGGCGGCTCGACCGGCGCGCCCCAGTGCAGCCTCGTGCCGCTGCCGCGGACGCGCGCCCGGCGCCCGTCGGCGGCCGCCGCCCGCAGTGCCTCCGCAGCTTCCTCGTAGCTCGCGGGCGTGACAGTCATCAGAACCGCTCCGCCACGCCGGCCGCCTCCAGCGGATGCTGGCGGTAGGGGCCCGGCACCCCGCCACACAGCCTCGGCGTGGGCATCACCTTGCCGGGATTGGCCAGCCCGGCCGGGTCGAAGGCGCAGCGAAGGCGCTGGAAGGCGTCCAGGTCGCCCTCCCCGAACATCCGCGGCATGTAGCGCTTCTTGTCCACGCCGACGCCGTGCTCGCCGGTGATCGACCCGCCCGCGTCAACGCACGCGGCCACGATCAGGCCGGCGAGCTCCTCCGCGCGCTCCGGCTCGCCCGCGACCGAGGCGTCGTAGCACACGAGCGGGTGCAGGTTCCCGTCGCCAGCGTGGAACACGTTGGCCACCCGCAGGCCGTGCTCACGCGAGAGCTCGTCGATCCGCTCGAGCACCTCGGGCAGGCGGTGAGATCCGGCCAATCGCCGCGAAGGCCGCCTTGCGCGCCTTCCAGATGAGCTCGCGCTCGGCATCGTCGGCCGCGATCCGCACCCCCGTCGCGCCGCCCTGCTCGCAGAGCGAGACGACCTCGTCGAAGCGCGCGTCGCACTCGGCCCCGGATCCGTCCAGCTCCACGATCAGCGCGGCGCCGGCATCTGGGGGATAGCCGGCGTGGACCGCCCCCTCCGCGGCCTCGATCGAGAGGCGGCCCATCATCTCCAGAGCGCCCGGCACGAGGCCCGCGCCGACGATGTCGGACACGGTCTGCCCGGCCTCGCTGGTGTGGTCGAAGAAGGCCACCAGCGTGCGCACGGCCTCGGGCCGCGGGATCACCCGCAGCACGATCTTGGTTGCCACCCCGAGCGTCCCCTCCGAGCCCACGAACGCGCCGACCAGGTCGTACCCCGGCAGGTCCACCGCCTTGCCGCCGAGCTCGACCACGCCGCCGTCCGGCAGCACCACCTCCAGGCCCGTGACGTAGTTCGTCGTGAACCCGTACTTGAAGCAGTGCGCTCCGCCCGAGTTCTCGGCCACGTTGCCGCCGATCGAGCAGACGATCTGAGAGGACGGGTCCGGCGGGAAGAAGTGGGTCGGCGCGACCGCATGCGAGACGGCGACGTTGGTCACGCCCGGCTCGACCACCACGCGCTGATTCGCGAGGTCGACCTCCAGGAGCCGGTGAAGACGGGTGAGGACGATCAGCACGCCCTCCTCGACGGGCAGCGCGCCCCCGGACAGCCCCGACCCCGCGCCGCGCGCGACCCACGGGACCCCCGCTCCGTGGCAGGCCACGACCACCTCGCGGACCTCGTCCGCGGTGCCGGGGAGGACCGCGATGCGCGGCGTCACGTGGTACTGGAGCAGGCCGTCGGACTCGTACGTGCGCAGGGCGTGCGGGTGAGTGACCACGTGGTCGTCGCCGCAGATTCGCTCGAGCTGCCGGAGGAGCTGGGCCATCGCGACGCACCCTACGTGACGAGCGCCCCACGGTGGGGGCGCTCGTCTGCCTCGCTCCGCCTGCGGTCGGAGTATCCGACCGCCCGGAGTCTCAGCTTGTCCCAGCCGCCGGGCGCAGGCCGCGGTAGTCGGGAGTGTGCTCCCAGTCGGTGTCGCTCTCGCGAAGGACCATGAGCCCAACCGTCCCCAACCCGACGAGGGTCAGGGCCGCCCCGACGATCCCAAGCCACAACGCACCGGCCGGGAACGCCACGTTGATGCAAACGATGCCGGCGGCGAAGAACAGCGCCATCCACCAGTCCACCGCACGGGCTCTGTACATCCCGTACGCGAGGACCACGGCGCCGACTGCCCCGACAAAGCCGACGATGTACACCGGGATCACGGCTCCGGCCGTGTGCAGCATCCCGTGGAGCGCGCTCACGTCGGCGGGCTGAACGCCGTCGCTCGCCATTTGCCAGATGACGAACGCGGCACCCGTCGTCACGAGCGACGCGAGTAGGCCGATCATCGTCAGGCCGCCACCCACCGCGCCGTACGCAGGCTGGCGCTCGCGGACCATGTGCATCAGCCCGAGCACCGCCGGCACGAACAGGATGAGTCCGACCATGGCGATGAGGTTGGAGATGTAGTAGCGATCCAGGTGCTGATGCGCTACTGCCAATTGCTTGCCCGCGCTCGTCTCGAGCTTGGGCGAGATCACGAACGCCGCCACGAACAGCAGCGGAGCGAGAAACATGCAGGACCCCGCGACCATCTTGCGGAGGTGCTGCGAGTCCGAAAAGCCCATCAAAACCCTCCTTTTGGGTTCCGACCGATAGCTGTGACGAGATACACCCGCATGTAGCGATCGTTACGAGCTGTTACGTGGCCAGTTTACGCCCGCAGCGGCCGCGGATCAAGCATCAGCGCGCCTCTGCAAGAGAGCGGACAACCGCCTCGTAGAAGCCTTCGCCGTTGCGGCCCTCCGTGATCTCCACGTTCGGCGCGCCGGCGATCGCCTCGCGCACCGAGGGGTCACGTTCGACCGCGTTGGCCACCAGGAAGAACCGCGCCACGACCCCCGCCACGTCGAGGTCCTCGCGCGAGTCTCCGACAGCCACGCACTCCTCGGGTGCGTAGCCCCGCACCTGCATGTGCCGCGCCACCGCCGTCGCCTTCGACGCCGCGCGCGGGATCAGGTGGTAGGCGTGCGGCGGCCCCGGCAGCTCCTGGAGCGTCTCCTTCGGGGAGATCGCTCCGTTGTCCACCAGCCGCAGGTTCTCGAGCCCGTGCTCGGCCAGCAGGGCGTCGGCCTCGCCCGTGTCGACCTGACCGCGCATGAGGTGCGAGAACTGCCGCCCCTCGTGCCACGGCGCGTGCGGCTCCAGCCGACCGCGGTACGTGTCCAGCAGCAGCCGCGGCGCGCCCGACTCCTCGATCAGCTCGTGAACGGTCTTCTCGGGCGTGGGCTGGAGCTCCCCGGTCAGAAACCACTCGTCCCCGTCCACCACCAGCCCGCAGCCGACCTCGTAGATGTAGGAGGTCTGGCCGAGCAGGCGGGCGTCCTCCATGACCTGGGCCTTCCGCCGCCCCGACTTGATCACCACCTCGGCGCCGGCGCGGTGGCAGGCCTCCAGTGCGCGCGCGGGTAACAGGGTGAACGCGCCATCGGCGTCCCGGAACAGCGACGCGCCGCGCCCGAGGAGCGTCCCGTCGAGGTCCGTGTAGACGCAGCGGATCGCCATCGGCGGGCGCCTACTATGGCAACCCGTGGCCGTGACTCGCGAGAAGACGCCCTGGGAGGGGCTCCTCGAGGCGGGCCGCGGCGAGCAGGTGGTGTCGGAGTCGCGCTTCGGCGCGCGCCGGGCGGCGACAATTCCGGTGCCGGACGACCTGCACCCGGCGCTGCTGGAGTCGCTGGCCCGCGCCGGCGTCAACAGGCTCTACTCGCACCAGGCCGACGCGCTGGCCGCCAGCCGCGAGGGCCACACCATCGTCACGACGGGGACGGCCAGCGGCAAGTCGCTGGCCTTCAACCTGCCGGTGCTCGACACGCTGGCTCACGACGCCCGCGCCCGCGCGCTTTACCTCTACCCGACGAAGGCGCTCGCGCAGGACCAGGCCCGCAAGCTCAGCGAGCTGCGTGCGCCGTTCCTGCGCCACGCGATCTACGACGGCGACACGCCGCGCGACGAGCGCCGGCCGATCCGTGCGCGGTCGAACCTGATCCTCACCAACCCGGACATGGTCCACGTGAGCACGCTCTCCCAGCACCGCCAGTGGGGCGACGTGCTCGCCAACCTGGCCTGGGTGGTGGTGGACGAGGCGCACGTTGCGGCGCCTGGCGCGCGCCTACGGCACCGAGCCTCGATTCATCCTGGCGAGCGCGACGATCGCCAACCCGGCTGAGCTCGCCGAGCGGCTGACCGGCGCCGACTGCCGCCTCGTGGACCGCGACGGGGCCCCGCGGGCGGAGCGCAAGGTGGTGATGTGGAACCCGCCGCTCGTGGACGAGGCGACCGGCCGGCGGGTGTCCGTCCTCACCGAGGCCTCCACCGTGCTCGCCCAGCTCATGCAGGACGGGGTGCGGACGATCTGCTTCATGCGCTCCCGCCGCGGGGTCGAACTGGTGCAGCGCTTCACGAGCCTGCGGCTCGAGGACCTCGGCCGAGCGGATCTGGCCGAGCGGATCGCCCCCTACCGGGCCGGCTACACGCCCTCGCAGCGGCGGGAGATCGAGCGCCGGCTCGCGGAGGGCGACCTCCTCGCGGTGGTCGCGACCAACGCGCTCGAGCTGGGGATCGACGTGGGCGACCTCGAGGCGGCGATCTGCGTGACCTTCCCTGGGACAGTCGCCAGCCTGCGCCAGATGTGGGGGCGGGCTGGCCGGCGGAGTTCCTGGACCGCCCCGTGGAGGCGGCGATCCTCGATCACGAGTCCGAGAGCATCCACCTGCCGCACCTGGTGGCCGCGGCGTACGAGCTGCCGCTCTCGAGCGAGGACCGCGACATCCTGGGGCCGCGCTGGGAGGCCTACGCCGAGCGGCTCGTGCGGATGGGGCAGCTGCGCGAGCGCGGCGGCCGCTACCTGCCCCGCGGCGACGCGGTGCCGGCAACGCGCATCGCGCTCAGGTCCGCGTCGATCGACTCCTTCGCGGTCGTGGAGGACCGCCACGGCGAGGTGATCGGCACGGTGGAGTCCGAGCGGGCGCACTCCACGATCCACCCGGGCGCCGTCTACATGCACCTCGGACAGAGCTACGAGGTGCAGGAGCTCGACCTGCGCGGGCGGCAGGCGCTGGTCCGCGAGTTCTCGGGGGACTGGTACACGCAGCCCAAGAAGGAGACCGAGACCTACATCGAGGAGGTCCGCCGCCAGCGGATGATCGGGACGGTGGAGCTCAACTTCGGGATGGTCTCGGTGAGCGAGGAGGTCATCGCCTTCCAGAAGAAGCGGGTCACCGACCACGAGGTACTCGACCTCCTGCCGGTGGAGCTGCCGGAGCAGCACTTCGCCACCCAGGCGCTCTGGTACGTGCTCCCGGACGCGCTTCTGCGCGAGGAGTTCCCCCGCTGATCGCGATGTGCGACCGCTGGGACATCGGCGGGCTCTCCACGGCCTTCCACCACCAGACCGGCCGTCCCACGGTCTTCATCTACGACGGGCATCCCGGCGGGGTCGGCATTACGCGCGCGGGCTTCGACGCGTTCGAGCGGCTGGTGGAGGATGCGATGCGCCTGATATCCGAGTGCCCGTGCCGGGCGGGTTGTCCCTCGTGCGTGCAGTCGCCCAAGTGCGGGAACCTCAACGAGCCGCTCAACAAGAACGGCGCCGTCGAGCTGCTGCGGCGGGTCCAGGACGCCTGAGGGCGACTGACGCCCCCCGAGCTAGCGGATCGTCAGCTTCAGATGGCCGTGCAGGCCGCTGGTCTCGGAGTCGACCGAGCCGTCGAGCGACTGGAGGTGCGCCGTGAGGGCGGGGACGATCAGCGCCTCGAGGGGCCCGATGTTGCCGTGGGTGCGCTTCTTCAGGATCGCGGTGACGATCGAAGTCGGGTTCGCGGTGAATGCCACCGCTCCGGTGAGGCCGGGCACCGGGGTCGCGGGCGCCCCGGCGAAAGCGCGGGCGCGGGCGGCGTCGCTGGCGAGCACCACCTCGTTCCCGATCACACCCAGGACCAGCGGCTTGCCGCCCGGCTTGGTCACCGTGTAGAGGCCACCCGGTCCGCTCCTCACGGCCGACACCGGCTTGCCCTGAGCCCGCTGCGCCTTCGGGAGGTTCTTCAGGATCTTCGCTAGCGTGGAGCGGAAGGTCCCCGGGTCCTTCAGGTCGGCCCGCACCACGAGGCCGCCGCCGGCGAGCGCGAACGAGCCAGCCGAGTTACCGCCGAGCTGGCCGACCACGTCGCGGTCGATGTCCACTCCGAGCAGCTTGCCCACCTTGTTCTTGTTGAGCAGGCTCTTCGGGTCGGTCACCGAGGCCACCTGCTCAATGAAGTTGACGACCTGCGACGGGTCGCGGACGCCCACCGCGACCTCGCCCGGGCGCTTGACGACGGGTGGCGAGGCGGGACCGGTGGCCAGCGGTACCTGCGCGGCGCTCACGCCCTCGGTCCTCACCTGGAAGTCCTCGGAGATCCCGTCGGAGTCGACCGATGTGGTCACGCCGAAGGTCCGCAAGGCGGCCACCCACGGCACCTTCAGGGCCTGCGCCGACTTGGCGCTGGTCGCCAGGATCTTCCGGAAGTCGCCGGTGACGCGGACGAGCGCGCCCTGGTTCAGGCCGCGCAGCGCGCCGCTGAAGTCCGACTCGGTCGTCCGGCTGCTCGAGTTGCGGGCGCTCAGCGCGGCGTCGAGGAGCGCGCGGGTCTGCGCTCCGATCAGCGTCTTCCCCTTGACCGCGAGGACGCTTCCGCTCGACGATCCGTAGAGCGTCGCGCCCTGCTCGTTGCCGAGCTTCTGCGAGCCCTTCGAGATCAGGCCTCCGATGTCCCCGCCCTTCGTCTGCCACGCGAGGACGTAGGCGTTCCCGGAGCTCCCCCCGGCGCCGCGGGGCGGGATGCCCACCACGAAGTCGTTGCCGAGTAGCGGCTTGATGTCGTGCTGGTAGCTCAAGCCGCCTCCGCCCACCTTGAGCGCCTGGGCGACGCGGCTCTTGATCGTGGCCCCGAACGGGAACTTGTCGAGCAGGGCGATCGCGTTCTTGATCTGCTGATCGTCGGGGTTCGTCTTGATCGCGATGATCGCCAGCGAGTTGCGGGGCATGTAGCCGAGGGCGTTGTCGAGCGCGCTGCGAGCGGTGCTCTTGCCGCCGCACCCGGTAGCCACGGCTGCGATCGCGGCGAGCGCGAGGAGAAGTGCCGCGGCGCGCCGGATCATTCGTGCGCCGGGTTGCGCTCGATCAGCTCGATCCGGTAGCCGTCCGGATCGCGGACGAAGCACAGGCGCGAGCCGCCTTCGCGGACCGTGTAGGGCGGCTTCTCGGGCTCGATCCCCTGCTGGGCGAGGCGCTCCAGCGTCCCGTCGAGGTCCTCGGCTGTCACGGCGATGTGGTTGTAGCCGGTGCCGAGCTCGTACGAGTCGACGCCGAAGTTGTAGGTGAGCTCGAGGCGGGCCCCGTCGCCGGGCAGTCCCATGAAGACGTTGATCGCCTCGTCCCTGATCGGGAGCCGCCCCTGCTCCTCGAACCCGAGCGCCTTGTAGAACTCCACCGACCGGTCGATGTCCCCGATCCGGTAGCAGGTGTGGATGAGCTCGCTCATCGGCGCGCACGTTAGCGCCCCTGAGCGCGGCCCTACCGCCGCTACCATCCGCGCGGCGCGGCGAGGTAGCTCAGTTGGTAGAGCACACGACTGAAAATCGTGGTGTCGCCGGTTCGATTCCGGCCCTCGCCATCTCGACGCTGCGGCGCATCGCCTGGCGGCATCGGTCGCTCGCGCGCGCCGCACGCGTCGCTCCCTGTCGACAGGCCTGTCGAAAATGACGAACCGGCGGTTCCTTGCCTCTTCGAGGCTCGCCCGGCGGTTCCTTGCCTCTTCGAGGCTCGGTAGTGCGCGAGTCACTGCGGCGCAGACGAACGCCGGCGCCAGGGACTTGCAGAGCCGGGCCGGACAGGTGGCCGCCAGCTGCCGCTGTACGCTCGGGACTGCCAGGGGTGCGGCCAACCAGGGATCGGTCGCTCGACGACGCCCTGCGAGACGACGACCTCGCCCATGAACCCCTGCAGATTTTCTAACTCGGACGCGGCTAACCGCCGATGAGCTTTCACGCGCAGTCGCCTGAGCGCCCCCGCAGCGTCGGCGCGACGATGCGCCCGTCGCAGCCCGCGGCAAGTCTCGCCGTCCGCGCTCCGCTCGGCTTGGCAGCCGCGGTCGCCGTCGCGCTGATCGTCCTCGCCGGCGGCTACGGCTACCACCGGGACGAGCTGTACTTCCTCGAAGCAGGACGCCACCTGGCTTGGGCGTATGCCGACCAGGGACCGCTCACGCCGCTGCTGGCGCATCTGATGGAAACCCTGTCCCCTGGCTCGCTCACGGTCTTGCGAGTCCCCTCGGCACTCATGGCCGGCGGCACCGTTTTCGTTGCCGGGCTCACCGCCTTCGAGTTCGGCGCAGCCCGGCGCGCGCAGCTAATCGCGGCGAGCTGCGCGGCCGTCGCATCCGTGGTCGTAGTCGTGGGCCACCTTCTGAGCACCACCACTTTCGACCTGCTGGCCTGGTCGCTCGTGACCTGGATCGTGGCCCACGTCATCCGCACCGGTGACCAGCGGCTGTGGCTCGTCGCCGGGGTTGTCGCCGGCCTGGCGCTGCTCAACAAGCCCCTCATCGTCTTCCTGCTGGTCGCCCTCGGCGTGGGGATGGTGGTCGTCGGGCCGCGTGGTCTGCTGCGCAGCGGCTGGCTGTGGGCGGGACTGGTCGTCGCGGTCCTGCTTTGGTCGCCGTGGCTGATCTGGCAGTCCCGGCACGGGTGGCCGCAGCTCGACGTTTCCTCATCGATCGCCGCCGGCGGGTCAGCGAGCTCGCAGCCACCCTGGGCGCTGCTGCCGTTCCAATTCCTGCTGGTCAGCCCCGTCCTCGCACCGGTATGGATCGCGGGCCTCGTCGCTCTGCTGCGCCGCCGGCAGCTGCGGAAGTTTCGGCTCTTCGCGGTGGCCTGGATCGCCTTGGTCGTCGTCTTCCTTGCGACGGGAGGAAAGCCCTACTACCTCGCCGGCACGTTCCCTGTCCTCTTGGCCGCCGGAGCGATGCAGACCGACGGGTGGTTACGGCGAGGGTCTCCCCGGCGGCGAGCGACCTTGCTCTGGAGCATGGTCATTCTCAGCGGTCTGGTGTCGGCAACGATCGCTCTGCCATTGCTGCCCGCAACGGACGCCGGTGTCGTGATCGCCATGAACGGGGAGGTCGGGGAAACCATCGGCTGGCCCGAGCTCACGCGTACGGTCGCTGGCGTCTACCACCGCGCGGGGGCAGGCGCCGTCATCTTCACCGCCAACTACGGCGAAGCCGGTGCCGTAGACAGGTACGGCCGCGCCCTCAGTTTGCCCTCGGCCTACAGCGGACACAACGCCTTCGGCTATTGGGGTCCCCCACCGGATCGCCGGGGCGCGGTAGTGACCGTTGGTCTCGACTCGTCGCAGCTGAGCCACTTCCGCGGCTGCCACCTTGCGGCGCGTATCAACAATTCTGCCGGCGTCGACAACGACGAGAACGGCGAGCCGGTCGAGCAATGCGCCGGCACACGTGGCGCCTGGTCGAGGATCTGGCCCAAGCTGCGCCACCTGGGCTGAGCTGGAAGGTCGGGCTGGGTAGTTGCCGCCCGCGAATTGGACCTCGAGGCACCCTTCAGGTCCCAAACCCACCGATATCCCCGGGTATCCGCAGCTATCCAGGCGTTTCTGGTTCGAGAGCGATGGTGCTGGTTTGCAGGGATTTTGCGGCCTCCGGCGGCCAACTCGCGTGTCCCTGAAAATCGTGGTGTCGCCGGTTCGATTCCGGCCCTCGCCACTTCCTAGAAGCCCTGCACGTCGGCCGCTTTTTTCGCTGATCTCGCGCCCTCGAAGCATGGACCTAGACGCCTGAAGGGTGCCAAAACCCTGTTCCATCACGCCGCTGCAAGGTAGTACTCGTGCAGGAGCCCGCCGAGTCGATCCCTCCGCTTGACCGCCGCACCAGATGGCCGCGGTGGCGTCGGCTCGACTCGAGCTGGCGGGCAGCGGCCGAGCGCGCGGTGCGGGCGCTCGTGGTTGTAATGCTCGACGAAGATGCGCAGTACCGCTCAAGCTGGCGCGGTCCGAGGATCGGTAGCCAGTCGAGGCACTCGGCGGGCACAGTCCGGACGAAGCGCTCGGCGTATGCGTTCGCCTGCGGCGCCCGAAACGGCGTCAGGATCACCCTGATGCCCTCGGTGCGAAAGATCTCGTCGAAGCTGGCGACGAACTTCGAGTCGCGGTCGTGGATCAGGAACCTGACCTCGCCGAGCGCTCCCGAGAAGCTCAGGTTTGCGCGCCTGCTGCACCACCCAGCCGCCGCTCGGGTGCGCGGTAGCGCCGCCGAGATGGACGCGCCGGCTCTGAAGCTCGATGAAGAAGAGCACGTAGTAGCGGCGCAGGAAGGCGGTCTGACGGTGAAGAAGTCGCAGGCGACGATGCTCGCCGCCTGCGCGCGCAGGAACTCGCCCCAGCTGGGCCCCAGGCGCCTGGGCGCCGGTCCGAAGCCCGCGCCGGCGAGCAGCCGCCGGACTGTGCTCGGCGAGACCGAGACGCCGAGCTTCATTAGCTCGCCGGCGATCCGCTCTTAGCCCCAGCGCGGGTTCTCGCGCGCGAGCCGCAGCACGAGCTCGCGCTTCTCGGCGTCGATCGACGGCCGCCCTTGCCTCGCGCGCGCGTATGTCCATCGCCGCCGCACGAGCGCGCGGTGCCAGCGGAGCAGTGTCTGCGGCGTGACGAGCAGGCCGTGGCGGCTTGCAGGCGGAAGCAGGCGGCTCGCCGCCGCGAGGAAGGCGCGGTCAGTCGATCGCAGCGTCGGGCGCTCGACCTGGCGGCGGAGAACCTCGAGCTGATGGCGCAGCACGATCAGCTCGATGTCCTTGACCTGCACGGAGCGATGGCTCCGAACGAGCAGCTTCAGGAGGGAGACGAAGGCGAGGTAGATGAAGGAGAGGAGCATCGCGCGATCCTCTCAGAGCCCGGCTGGGGGCTGCCGCTCGGGTCAGATCGGGGTTTTGGCACCCTTCACCATCGGACTTCACGAGTGCCGACACACTTTTGCGTCGTTAATGATCGCCGCTGGCGTCAACGCCAAGGCGCTTTCGAGCTTCATGGGTCACTCGTCCGTGACCATCACGTTGGATCGGTATGGCCATCTGTTTCCTGGGTCTGAGGCAGAGGCCGCGGGGCTATTCGATGAGTACCTCGCAAGAGCCGGTGGTGGCCCGTGCGTCAGTGCTGTCACGGGGGGTCGCGTGAGACGCGATTCGTCAAGTGTCGCCGGCGTCACGGCGAGGCCGACATCCGGCCGGCGCGATCTTTAGCGCATCGCTTGATTTGCCGATTCCGCTTACGTGGGCAGAGGTCTTCGCTCGATAGCCATTGTCGTCGGCACGGTTTTGCCGATCGCCATCGTGGTAATCCTCGCGTTCGATCCGCCTGGAGGGTCCGTTGGACTCGCCCCGCCACGAGTCAAGCCACTCAGCGCTCGCGACGCCATGCTTTTGCAGAGGCGCGAGGCACTATCGCAAAGGCAGGCCGAGCAGAAATACAACAGCGATGAGTCCGCCTGGCGCCTCGCGACCCGCTACGCCAAACACGAGGCTGCTGCTCAGGAGCAGATCCGGCGCTGCCCCGGTCTCCCGGTCGAGCCCGAGCAGATATTCGAGAGGAATGCGCGGGCATTCCCCCAGACGTTTAACAAGACGTATTGCTCAAAAGAGCAAGACATGCAGGCAATAGAGAAGGCGAACGAGAGGGTGTCGCTAGTCGAGTCCTGTGTTGTGTGGACGGGGGACTACCGGCAGTGCACAAACCCGTGTCGGTCCCAACGTTGGCTGCGCCTACCGCGGCCACGAAGCCGCTTCGGGTCTGTGCTGGAGCTTCAAACGCTCCGAAGCATTAGGAACGCTCTAGCGCGAGACCGGTCAGGGTGGGGCTGTGGTGGCGAAGTCTCAGTTGCCGCGCCCAACGCGACGTCGGTTACGGTCACGTCGGTGTCGGCGGCGAACACCGGAGGTGAGAACCACCGCTTCCTCATCACCGAGGTCGGTGTGGGTGGCAGCAAGGAACGTACCTGCTCGCCCAAGGGCGAGGGACTCTGCCATTCCGACGGTACGTGGGGCTAAGCCTTGGTGGGGTCGTGGGCGGATTGGTGCTCGTTGGAGGTGAGTGCGGTGTGTGACGACGTTGGTGCGTGCGCGGGCATCCAGCTTTATCTGGGGCTCGAAGGAGCGGTCACGCGGGCATAAGCTCAAGGTAACGTCCGGGCGCGGAACCGGCGAGTGGAGACGGAGACGCTCTACCGTCGCGTCCCCCAGGGTCCTTGATCGATCGGCGGGAGTGACTGCCAGTCAAGTCCCGTGAACCACCCACGAGATCGCGTCGCAGGACGGCGCCCTCTCCCGTCTGGGTGCATTACGTAGATCTGGGGCATGATCGAGCGGCCATTGCTCGACTCGTCCGCGAAGGCGATCATCCGGCCATCCGGAGAGAAAGTGGGATCCGCGTAGTTGTTCGCGTAGCGGCGATGCGGGGTGAGCTGCTCGACGTGGTTGCCGTTCGCGTCCATGAGGTAGATGTCGCCGACTCCGCCAGCCTGTCCGGCGTCGCTCCTGAGGAAAACGATGCGCCTTCCGTCCGGCGAGAACCGCGGCCTACTGTCGATAAAAAGGAGCTGGCGATTCCCGTCCTGGTCTGGTGCCGACACCGGGCTTACGGTCAACTGACGGGGGCGGCTGCCGTCGGCGCGGGCCTTAACAAGCCCGATGTTTCCTCCGGTAGTGCCCTCGTAGACGACGCTGCGGCCATCGGGTGAGTAGGTCGGCGTACGCCCGTCGTGGATCAGGAGCCGGGGCCGTCCACC
>VAWV01000212.1:6023-7651 GCA_005883295.1 Actinomycetota bacterium | reverse complement strand
CGCGTCACGGCCGCGCGCGAGCGTCAGCGTGCTCGATTGCGCGGGAGCCCGGCAACTTGCAACGGCGCCATGGACGCGCGCCTCACGCAGGCGCACGTGAAGCTCCCGCCTGACCTCCAAACCATGCTCCTGACGGTCGCGCGAGCGGGCTCCATGAGCTTCCGGGGCCAGCACCGCGCGCTGCGGCTGGCGCGGACGATCGCCGACCTCGACGGGCGCGACCAGATTGGGCGCGACGACCTGGCGGAGGCGATCGGATACCGGCTCGGAGCAGCCGAGGCGGTGGCGGCGTGACGCCATGTACGGCATGCCTGCGGCGGGCGCGGCTCGTCGGTCTGCTATCGGCGCGGATCGCGGCCGAGCTCGCGGAGCGCCGGCGCGCGGCGCCGATCCTCGCGTTGCCCGACGAGCAGCTCGTCAGAGCGGTCGGCGGATCACTCAAGGGAGCGGCCTGGCGGATGCTCGAGACGTTCGATCCCTCGCAGTCGCTTGATGAAATCCAGGCCGCCGGGCTCCACGGCGTGTGCCGCCACGACCCGCTCTACCCGGCGCGGCTCCGGGACCTGGGCGACCCGCCGGCCCTTCTTTTCAGCACCGCCTCGCCTCAGCGGCTAGCGGAGCTCTGTGCCGCTCCGGCCGTGGCGATCGTGGGCACCCGGCGTGCCTCGACGTACGGGCTCGAGGTGGCGAGCGCGCTTGGTCGCGGGTTGGGCGCGGCCGGTGTGACTGTCGTGAGCGGGCTCGCGCTCGGCGTGGACGCGGCCGCTCATCGCGGCGCGCTCGATGCGGCTGGCCCGACTGTCGGGGTCCTCGGCTGCGGCGCGGACACCGTCTATCCGCGCACCAACCGGACGCTCTACGCGCGGATCCGCGCCGAGGGGGCGGTGGTATCGGAGCTTCCGCCCGGCCAGCCGCCCGCCCGCTGGACTTTTCCCGCTCGCAATCGGATCATGGCCGGGATCGCTCGGGTGATAGTCGTCGTCGAGGCCGCGAAGCGGTCCGGGTCGCTGATCACGGCGGGGTTCGCCGAGGACCTCGGGCGGGAGATCTGCGCCGTGCCGGGCCGTGTCACCTCGCGTATTGCGGCGGGCGTCAACCAGCTGCTGGTCGATGGCGCTCACCTCGTGCGCGGACCGGAGGACGTGCTCGATCTGCTGTTCGGCGCGGGCGGCTGGGAAGGGCTTGCCAGTGACAAGCACTCCGCGGAGGCCAGTCTTGAGCGCCCGCTTCGGCGGGTGCTGCGCTCTGTGGAGAACGGCGACTCGGTCGACGACGCCGCCCGGGGGGCACGGCTGTCCGCGTCGGAGCTGCGAGCCGCTCTCGGCCAGCTCGAGCTACTCGGCCTGATCCGGCGGGATCGACTCGGCGCCTACGAGCGGGTGGCACGTTGATCGCGGCCTCGCGTGCGGCTCGCCTCGGCCGCAGGGCTTCACCCGCACCCCCAAAGAGATCATCCGAAGACCCCGCGTGGGGGGTTTCCGGATGGTCTCTAAGCTCGACCTGCGATGACCCAGGACCTCACGATTCCGCGCGTGCTCTCGATCGCGGGCTCGGATTCGGGCGGTGGTGCGGGGATCCAGGCAGATCTGAAGGCATTCGCGCGGGCGGGCGTCCACGGGATGACCGCG
>VAWV01000212.1:0-5952 GCA_005883295.1 Actinomycetota bacterium | reverse complement strand
CGACGACATCGGCGTCGACGCGGTGAAGATCGGGATGCTCGGGGACGCCGCGACGATCGAAGCGGTCGAGGCGGCCTTGGACCTCGTCGACGGGGCGCCTGTGGTGCTGGACCCGGTGATGGTCGCCGAGAGCGGGGCCGTGCTGCTCGAGGCGGACGCGAGGCGGGCGCTGGTCGAGAGGCTTGTGCCTCGGGCCGCCGTGGTCACCCCCAACCTGGCCGAGGCGCGCGAGCTCGTCGCTGCCGGGCGCGGGAACGGAAACGGTGGCCTTGCAGGCGACGATGGCTCGGGGCCCGGCCGAGAGCGCCTGGCCCGCGCCGTACACGCGCTGGGCCCCGGAGCGGTGGTGGTCACCGGTGGTCACACGGAACCGGGGGAGGACCTGTTCTTCGACGGCGACCGGCTGGTGCCGATCCCGGGGGAGCGCCATCCCGAAGGAGCCGCGCACGGCTCGGGCTGCACGCACTCATCAACGCTCGCGGCGCGCCTGGCCTGGGGCGACGACCCGCTGGAGGCCGCTCGGGTAGCGCGCGAGGTCGCGTCGGAGGCGGTCGGGGCCGGCCTGCGTGGAATCGGACGCGGGGCGGGCCCCGTCGACGCCTTGCGGTTGGCCGGCCGCGCCCCCCGCCGCCGCGCCGGGCGGCCCGAGGGCGTTTGACATAATCGGCCGGCGCGCGCGACCGCGTGTGCAGAGCATCGCCGCACCTGCGAAAGGGCTCAGACATCAAGTTCCTGCGCATGAAGCCGGGTCATGGGGAGGTCCTCCTCGCTGAGGGCGATCCGCGCGTGCGCGAGGACGAGGAGCGTCTGATCGAGGAGTTCCGCCGCCAGCTCGACGAAGGGATGTGGGCGGCCGTGCCCACGACGGAGCCCGGCTCGGGCGTCCGCGAGGCCATGCTCGTCAAGGGCTACCGCGAGATCCCCGCGGACGCCGACCGCGTCATCTTCTTCCCGCGGGCTGCGGGCGGCTGACCCGGCTCCGGTGCTGCTGGAGCTGCTAGTCCTCGCGCTTCTGGCCGCCGCTCTCGCGGCGCCGATCGCGGTTCGCGCGATCACGGTGCGCAAGCGGCGGTTGGGCCAGGCCAGGGCGCGGGCGCGGCGCAGGGCAGAGCGGCGCGAGCTGCGCGATCCCGGCCGCGAGCGGCGTGCCGAGCAGCGCGCCCGCGAGCTGCTGCGCTCCTGCGTCAACGACGAAGAGTGGGCGATGTACCGCGACCTCGGGTTCATCCGCGTGTACGGCGGGCTCGCGGTCGAGGGTCCCGGCCGTCTCACGGCCCAGCTGCGGCGGCGCCGCGACCCGCGCTCCCGGCGCGACAGCGCGCAGCCTGCCTACGCGTACCTGATCTATCCGCACAAGCCGATCGTCGCCTACGTGCCCGCCACCGGCCGCCTGCTGAGCGAGTACTGCGTCGAGTTCCCGGACCTCGCCGGGGCCATCTCCGGCACGAGGCTCCCGGACTCCGACGACGTGCTTGCCAAGTGGATGGCCCTCACCGGTGACGAGCGGCGGCTGATCGCCGACGCCAACATGCACCTCCCCGGCCGCCAGGTCGACCCTGGGCGGGTCCGGCGGGACCTCTGGCGTCTCGCCGAGTGGGAACGGCTGCGCCGCGGCTCGACCGCGACGCGATGACGGACGCTCGGCGTCTCCGAAGCAGAGCGATACTCGAGGGCCCCGCTCGGGCTCCCGCCCGCGCGTACCTGAAGGGCATCGGTTTCGACGAGGAGGCCCTCTCGCGGCCGATCGTCGGCATCGCGAACACCTGGACCGAGACGATGCCGTGCAACTTCCATTTGCGGCGGCTGGCCGAACGCGTGAAGGACGGCGTCCGCGCGGCCGGCGCCACCCCGATGGAGTTCAACACCATCGCGATCTCCGACGGGATCACGATGGGCACGGAGGGCATGAAGGCCTCGCTGGTGAGCCGGGAGCTGGTGGCCGACTCGATCGAGCTGGTCGCCCGGGCCTATTTCTTCGACGGGGTCGTGGCTCTGTCGGGCTGCGACAAGACCATCCCCGGCTGCGTGATGGCGCTCGCGCGGCTCGATGTCCCGGCCGTGATGCTGTACGGCGGGTCCATCGCGCCCGGCCGCTTCCGCGGAAAGGACGTGACGATCCAGGACGTGTTCGAGGCGGTCGGTGCCCACGCGGCGGGCGACATGAGCGACGAGGACCTGGCCGAGCTCGAGTCGGTCGCCTCGCCGGGCGCCGGCGCCTGCGGTGGCCAGTACACCGCCAATACGATGGCCACTGCCTTCGAGATGCTGGGGATCTCGGCCATGGGCACGTCGATGGTGCCCGCCGAGGACGGCAAGAAGGGGCAGGCCGCGGAGGACGTCGGCCGGCTCGTGGTGAAGCTCATCGAGGACGACGTCCGTCCCAGCACGATCATCACGCGCGACGCGCTCGAGAACGCGATCGCCTGCGTCGCGGCTACGGGCGGCTCGACCAACGCGGTCCTGCACCTGCTCGCGCTCGCCCGCGACGCCCGCGTCGAGCTGGCCATCGACGACTTCGACCGCGTGAGCGAGCGCACGCCGCTGCTCGCCGATCTCAAGCCGAGCGGCCGCTTCGTGGCCACGGACCTGTTCCGCGCCGGCGGCGTCGCCCTGGTCGCCAAGCGGCTGCTCGATGCCGGCGTCCTCCACGGCGGCGCCCCGACGGTCACCGGCCGCACCCTTGCCGAGGAGGCCGCGGACGCCACGGAGGAGCCCGGCCAGGAGGTGGTCCGCCCGCTCGACGACCCGATCAGCCGCACCGGCGGGCTTGCGATCCTGCGCGGCAACCTAGCGCCCGATGGCTGCGTGGCGAAGCTGTCCGGCAAGGGGCGGCTCCACCAGGAGGGCCCCGCCCGGGTGTTCGAGTCCGAGGAGGACGCGTTCGCAGCGGTCGAGCGCAAGGAGATCCAGCCGGGCGACGTGGTGGTCATCCGCAACGAGGGGCCCTCCGGGGGGCCCGGGATGCGCGAGATGCTCGCGGTGACGGCCGCCATCGTCGGAGAGGGGCTTGGCGAATCGGTCGCGCTTCTCACGGACGGCCGCTTCTCGGGCGCGACCCACGGGCTGATGGCCGGACACGTCGCACCCGAGGCCCCACGAGGCGGTCCGATCGCGGCGGTCCGCGACGGGGACACGATCGTGTTCGACGTCGAGAGCCGGCGGCTGGACGTCAAGATCTCAGACGAGGAGATCGCCAGCCGCGTGGCCGCCTACTCCCCGCCGCCCGCGCTCCACGACGGCGGCGTGCTCGCGAAGTACGCACGGCACGTCGGATCGGCGGCCGAGGGCGCGGTTACGAGCTGATCCGCCCCGCGGGCTCCGCCGCCGGCTCTCCTACCGCTCCTGTCTGCTCGCCGCGCGGCTCGCTGAGGAACTCGATCAAGTGGTCGTTGAAGGTCCGCGGGCGCTCGATCATCGGGACGTGGCCGGTGTCCTTCAGGACGATCCTGCGCGCCTCCGGGATCTGCCGCTCGTACTCGGCCGCGTCCTCGACCGGCACGAGCATGTCGTCCCCGCCCCACACGACCAGCGTGGGAGCGCGGATCTCGGGGAGCCGGTCGCGGTAGTCGTAGTCGAGGATCGCCTCGAGCGCGGGCCGGAACGCCGAGCGGCCGGCGCCGCTCGACATCTCCCACAGCATCTCCGGCGCGATCCGGCTCGGATGGCGCATGATGGTTGAGAAGACGAGGTAGCGGAGCCGCGGCCGCGCGATCGCCATGTGCTTTTCGGCGGCGCCGCGCGATCCGGCCATCATGGCGGCGCGCCCCCACACCATCACGGGCTCGCGACGCAGGTTGCTGGAGGTGATCCCCGCCGCGGATACGAGCACCAGCCGCTCGACGCGCTCGGGGAACTGGATGGCGGTCTCCGCCGCCACGAACCCGCCCATCGAGTTCCCGACCAGGGCCACCTCGCCGAGTCCGAGCCGCTCGCACAGCTCGTCCACCGTCCTTCCGTAGCCCGACATGGAGATCTTCCCGGCCGGGCGGTCGGACTCGCCGAACCCGGGGAGGTCGGGAGCGATCACGCGTCGCTCCTGCGCCAGCCGGGGGATGTTCTCGAGCCAGTTCTGCCAGTTGCCGGACAGTCCGTGGACCAGCACGATCGGCGGACCCTCGCCCTCGCCGGCGTCCACGAAGCGCAGTCGCCGACCGCCCAGCTCGATGTCGCTCAGGTACTCGCGCCAGTCGATCGAGCGCCAGTCGGGCTCGTCGTGGGCGCCGTAGTCGTCGCCCGCGCGGCGCGCGGACCAGGGGCTCGCGGGACGCGCCCTCGACGGGAAGATCGTCGCCATCACTTCGTACGGTACCCGCGATGGCGCGGATCGCACTCGACATCGACTCCACGCTCCACCACTACTGGGACCTGCTCGATGAGATCTCGCGCCGCCGCTTCGGGGTGGAGCTGCCCTATCACGAGCAACGTTTGTGGGGCATCACGCAACTCGAGCACGATCAGCTGGTCGCAGCGGTGAAGGAGAGCCACACAGACGAGAACATCGAGGCGGCCGAACCGTATCCCGGGGCGGTCGAGACGGTCCGCGACTGGCACGGCCGCGGGCACTGGATCCACGTGACCAGTCACCGCGCCGGCCCCACGCATAAGGCGACGGCCCGCTGGCTCGACCGAATCGGCATGCCCTACGACGACCTTCACTGCTCATCCGACAAGGTGGCTCGCTGCGTGGAGCTCGGGATCGACGTGCTGATCGACGACAGCCCGGTGAACCTCGAGCGAGCGCTCGAGGCCGGGATCGTGGCGGCCACGATCGTCCATCCATGGAATGCGGAGCTCGTCGATTCGGGCCGCGTGACCGGGGGGCGCGACTGGCTCGAGCTCCGCGATCGCCTCGAGCCACTCCTTAACGACTGACCCAACGCATCCCTGCCACAATCGGCCGGTGCCCGAAGCGGCCCGCACGAGCCTGCGCGTTCGCGACCCCGAGGTGCCGGACATCGGCGCCCGTCCCGGCCTTCCCGCTCGCCGCGACGACGACATGCGCCCCTACCTGCCGGGCGTCGAGCCCGAGCGCCAGCTCAACGACTGGGGACGCTCGGAGCGGGTGGAGGGCTTCATGGACCGGACGCTGGTGGATTTCTTCTACCACCACTGGTTCCGGGTCGAGGTGGAGGGAATCGAGAACGTGCCGGCCACCGGCGGTGCGATGGTCGTCTCGAACCACTCCGGCGCCCTCCCGCCCGACGCCCCGATGATCGCCAAGGCGATCAAGGAGGAGCACCCGCACCCGCGGCCGCTCAACATCACCGTCGAGCATTTCTTCAAGGGCTATCCCGGGTTCTCGATGCTGATCCCGAAGATGGGCTGCGTCGCCGCACACCCGGCGAACGTCCAGCGCCTGCTCTACGACGAGCAGCAGCTGGTGCTCGTCTTCCCGGAGGGCCGCAAGGGAACGGAGAAGCTGTACAAGGACCGCTACCGGCTGCGCCGCTTCGGCCGCGGAGGATTCGTGGACGCCGCGATGCGGGCGCGCGTGCCGATCGTCCCGGTCTGCGTGGTCGGGGCCGAGGAGGCGGCGCCCATCTTCGCCCACCTCACGCCACTGGCCAAGCTCACCGGGCTCACCTACTTCCCGATCACGCCCACGTTCCCGCACTTCGGCCTGCTCGGCATGCTCGGTTACCTTCCCGCCAAGTTCAGGATCCGGTTCCTCGAGCCCTTCCACTTCGACGCGGAGGGCCTTAACGAGGACAAGGCGCTGGTCCAGACCGTCGCGCAGGAGATCCGCGCGCGGATCCAGGAGAACGTGTGGGAGATGGTCAAGAAGCGGAAGTCGGTGTGGTTCGGGTAGAGGACCGCCGCTCGGCGCCGCGCCGCGTGCTGATCACGGGCCTCTCCACCTACTGGGGCGGCCGGTTGGCCCAGGCCCTCGAGCAGAGCGAGGCGGTCGAGGCCATCGTCGGCGTGGACAACCGCGACCCGACGCGCGAGCTG
>VAWV01000302.1 GCA_005883295.1 Actinomycetota bacterium | reverse complement strand
CCTGCGCGTGAGGGGAGCCCGTCGCCGGGTGCGCGCTGACCGCGCGCGCCTCGTTGCCGGTCGGGCCCGGGTTCGACTTCGGCACGGGGTAGTAGCGCTCCACCGAGCCGAGCGCCGAGTACGTGTACTGGTTGCCGTACACGTCCTGGAGGACCACGTAGCGGCCCAGGCGCTTGCTCTGGCCCACCTTCTTGATCTGCCCGTCGTTCGCGGCGATGACCGGAGCGCCCTGGTTCGAGAAGATCGCGATCTGGTGGCGCCGCGCGTTGTCCTGGATCACGTTGGCGGCGTTCTGGCCGGCCTTGACGTTGCGTAGCGCCCGGGCATCCGCGATGTCGTCGGCGTAGCGGGCGTGCGCCGCGACCGGGAAGCGGCCCTCGGTGAGGCCCGTCAGCGAGCCCACCACGTCGACCGGCACGCCCGCGAGCAGCTTGGCGCGGAGCAGGACCGAGTCCACGTACCAGCTGGCGTGGTTGTAGGCGAAGATCGCCCGCTTGATGTCCTTGTCGCCGCCGGCGGCCTTCAGGTAGCTGGCGGCGGAGAAGATCGCGTCGACCGGGTTGTAGGGGTCGCGCTTGCCGTCGTGGTTCGCGTCGACGCCGTACCGGGCCCAGGTGCTCGGCATGAACTGCATCCAGCCGAGGGCGCCGGCCGAGGACACCGACAGGTTGCGGCCGTAGTCGGTCTCGATCTCGTTGATCGCCGCGAGTACCTCCCAGCGGATCCCGTACTGGATCCCCGCGGCCTGGTAGATCGGCAGCAGGAAGATCGGCACCCGGAACTGCTGGATCACGAAGTTCGGCACGCCCTTCACGGTGGTGGGGGCCGGAAGGGCGTTGAAGAAGGTCGGGTTGGACGTGGTTGGCGAGCCGTTGCTGTTGCGCAGCCGCGGCGTGACCGTGCGACCGCCCGTCACGTGATGGTGGTGGCGATGGCGGTGGATCCTGTGGCGGTGCGGCGGCCGGCGGTGCTGGTCGGTGACGTGACCGTGGCTCCGGCCCTTGTGCTGCGCGTGCGTCCCGCTGCTCATGGGGCCAGAGGAGCCCGCGCCGTTCCCCTTCGCGCCCGCGCCGTGCCCGCTCTTGCCGCTCGACGTGCCGGCGCCCTGGCTCCCCGGCGCCTCAGTGCCCTTCCCGCTGCTCGCGGCCGGCGTGGGCGGCGCGGAGCGCGGCGGGCACACGATGCGGGGGTTGGCGACCGGATGGACGACGCCCGGCTTGCACAGCGCGGCGGGACTGACGAGCTTCAGGTGGGAGGCCCGCGCCACGCTCTGCGCGGCCGGGCCGGAACCGCCGAGCAGCGCCGCGGCGTCGGCGAGGCCGGTCGTGGGAGCGAGCGCGAGCGCGACGAGCATCGCCGCGGCGGCGGCGCGGCGGCCGACCGGCTCGATGCTGAGGCCGGGGCCAGTATTGAGGACGTAGGCCGTCTCGGGGTCCTCGAGCGCCGCCAGCGACACCGCGAAGGCGGCGCGCCAGATCCAGTCGTCGTCGCCCTCGCCGGGCTCGAGCACGCAGGAGTCCGGGAGCGGCTCGTGGCGGTGGATCGCCAGGCCGTCGTCCACCAGCAGCGCCGCCTCCAGCAGCGGGCGGGCCAGGCGCGAGCGGTAACGACCTTCGAGACGCAGCAGTGCGAGCTCGCGCCCGCCGGGCACGGACTCGAAACGGTCCACCTCGAGCGAGGCGAAGTCTGGGCGGAGTGGCTGAGGAGGGGTAGCCATGGTCGTATCCGCTCTAGGGGCGGGCTCCGGGTGCCGCTCGTCGCCGCTCGTCATGCAGGGGCTGTGTCGCTCTCGAATCCACGGGCCTTGGGTCACGACGGGCGCCCCGGGGGCCGCCACACACTCCTTGTCGGCAGCGGCGCGGCGGCCCTTAACGGGGTCCGGGCCACCGAAGGGGGACACGGCCGCTGGTTTTCGCGCACGCGCGCGCGTGAGGGCTCCCAGGGGCCCGGGACGTGACGACGGCCGGGCCCGGCTACAGCGAGCCGGCGTCCACGGCCACCCGTGCTCCCCCCGGCCGCTCGCCGGGAGGCCTCAGAAGCAGGCGGACCTCGCGGGCGAAGCTCTGCGCCGCGGTCAGGAGGACTGCCTCCCGCAGGGTCACCCGGAGCGTGGCGAGCGCCGTGGCGTGCGCGGCCGCGCCGGCGCCCCCATCGGAGGCGGCCGGGTCGTGCATCCCGACCAGCTCGACGTCCTCGAGCGCGAGGTAGGTCCTGCCGCGGCTCGAGCTCGCGTCGGTCGTGATCAGGACGTCCACGCGCTGGCCCGTCCCGGCGGCCGCCAGGTCGGCGCCGGCCGTGACCGCAACGTCGATCAGGCGCTCCCCGGCCCCTGGACGGCCGGGGCCACCGCCCGCTGCGCCATCGCTCGCGTGCGTCAGGGATCCGCCCGTCACGTATGAGCCGGCGGGCACCGAGGCGGCCAGGCGCGCCCCCGCGGCCTCCTCGGGAGCCGCCAGCGCGTCGGGTGGGGCGAAGCGGGCCGGCACCTGGCGGGTGGTGAGCAGCCGGGCGAGCCGCCCGCGGGCGACCGTGGTGCCCGCGGGGAGGTCCGCGCGGGCGACGACCACGGGCACCATCGTCCCGACCCGAAGCTCGAGGCGGCTCTCGCGGCTCTGCACCTCCGACGCGGCCATGCCGCCGCAGGCGATCGCGAGCGCAACCAGGACCGCGCCCCGTCGCCGCCGCCGGCTCATCGCTCCACCGGAAGCTCAAGGGCGGCGCTGAAGCGCCCATCGCTGTTGGTGACGGTGAGCT
>VAWV01000211.1 GCA_005883295.1 Actinomycetota bacterium | reverse complement strand
GCAGCGACGGATGCCGCCGCCGAAGGGGATCCACGCGTACGTATCCGGTGCGTGCTCGAGAAAGCGCTCCGGCCGGAAGGCCTCGGGCTCCGGGTAGATCTCGGGTCGCTGGTTCACGAACGGGATCGCCGGCACGAGTCGCACGCCGGGCGGCACCTCATACCCGGCGAGCACGATCGGCTGACGCACCAGGCGAGCCATCACCCCAACCGGTGGACGCAGCCGCAGCGTCTCCTGGGCGACCGCGTTCGCGTAGCGCTCCTCATCGCCCTCCCGAGCCTCCTCGGTGAGGCGCCCCATCGCCTCCGGATGGCGCACCAGGAGCTCAAACGCCCACGCAAGCCCGGTGGCCGTCGTCTCGTGTCCGGCGACCAGCAGCGTCACGATCTCGTCGCGAAGCTCGCGATCGGTCATCGGCCGGCCATCCTCGTCGCGCGCCTCGAGGAGGAGCGACAGCACGTCGTCGCCCCGCGTGGGCCGCGCGCGGCGGCTGGCGATCTCCCCGTAGATGAGCTCGTCGGCCCTGGCATGCGCGCGCGCAAAGGCGCGCCAGAAGCGCAGCGCGCCCAGGCCCCGGAGCGCGTAGCGGACGCCGGTCACGTCCGAGCCCGCGTAGCGCACGAGCACTCGAATGCGGTCGCGCAAGGCCGCGTGGTGCTCGGCGTCCTCGACCCCGAATACCACCCGCAGGATGATCTCCAGCGTGAGCTGCTGCATCTCGGGCAGCAGCGCGAAGGGCCTCCCCACCGGCCAGCGGTCGACCATCTCCTCGGCCAGCCCGTCGATCAGCTCCCGGTAGACCTGGATCCGCTCGCCGTGGAAGGACGGGAGCATCAGCTTGCGCTGGCGCATGTGCTCGGCTCCGTCCAGTACCAGCAGCGACCGGCTGCCCAGGAGGATCTCGATCGGCCGGTTGCCCGAGCCGGCGTCGAGGACGCCGGGCCGAGCGGTGAACGTCGCCTTGATGTCGGCCGGGTCGCTGAGCACGACGATCGTCCCCAGCCCGGTGATCCGCAGGGTGAAGGCGTCGCCGTATCGGTCCATGCAGCGGTTGATGAAGCGGTTCCCTGCGAGCAGGTACGCGAGCCCCTGCACGGGCGCTGGAAGCCGTGGGCCCGGGGGCACCCCGCGGGCGCGGATCTCGTCTGCGGTCTCGACCGTCCGATCCATGTACGTGACCGTACATACGCTATCGTACTTTTACGATGGCCGTTTCGACCCGTCGTCGCTACTCCCCGCGCCTCCCACGCGAGGAGCGTCGCGAGCAGCTCCTTGATGCCACGCTGGGGCTGATAAGCGCCGAGGGCTTCGGCGCCGTCTCGATGGAGGGCGTGGCCCGTGAGGCGGATATCGCGAAGACCGTCGTCTACGACGCGTTCGCCAACCAGGACGCGTTGCTTCAGGCGCTATTCGAGCGCGAGCAGGAGCGCGCCCTCTCCGACATCGCGGCCGCGATCCCCACGTTTCCGATCGACGGGGACCCGATCGACATCCTCATCAAGAGCCTCACCACCGTGCTCGAGGCGGTGCGCAGCCACGCCGACACGTGGCGACTGATCCTCCTCCCCGCCGACGGCACTCCGCCGGTGATCCGCTCCGAGGTTGACCGCCACCGCGACCTCCTGATCCGCCAGCTGGAGCCGATCGTCGCCTGGGGGGTCAAGGAGCTAGGTCTCGACCGCCTCGACCCCGAGCTCACCGCTCACACGATCCTCGCCATCAGCGAGAACGCGGCACGGCTCACGCTGACGGAGCCTCGGCGCTTCACGCCCCGCCGCCTCGCCGACTTCGCCGCGGACCTGCTCGCCGCGGTGGTCCGCAGGCCCCGCGCCTAGCGCATCCAGAGCGCGCGCCCCGTCACCGCAGGCGCCCCGCCAACCGCTTCGCCACGCGGTGCGCCAGCGCAGAGATGGTGAGCGTCGGGTTGACCGGGGTCGAGGAGCAGAAGAGCCCCCCGTCCACGCAGTAGAGATTCTTGAACCCGTGCAGCCGGCCGGACGGGTCGGTGACGGAGAGGTCGGGGTCGTGTCCCATCCGGAAGCCCGACAGGATGTGCTGGGTGTTCGGGACCGGCGAGGTGGGCGCGAAGGGACCGGCGGCGGCGCCGCTCGGGCCCGGCAGCCTATTCAGGATCGACTTGATTGGATCCGGCAGGTCCAGCGGCTGGGGGGATGTGCCCGCGGGGGCGTTCTTAGGTCCGTAAGCAACGGCGTCGGCCCCCGCCGCCAAAAGGATCTCGGCGAGCCTCTGCCCGTACTGGCTCGAGGCCTCGACCTCGAAGGGGTGCGGCTCGTAGGTCAGCCGCGCGACCGGCATCCCGCGAAAGTCGACCACCTCGGGGTCGAGGTCGACCACGGTCTCGCGCTGCGGTAGGTCCTCGCCCTGCATCAAGACCCCCGCGAGGTGGTCGTCGAAGAGGTTCGCGGACATGAAGTCGGCGTGCGCCCGACCGCGCGGGTAGGTCTGCCCCTCGCTGATCGGGCCGAAGAGCCCGAGGCCCGAGATCTCCACGACGCCCCCTCCGGGGGTTCCGCCCCACCGCCGTGATTCGTCGAGCGTCGGGGGACCGCAGAAGTCGGTGATCATGCGGGCGAGTCCCCGCCCCCGCCGGGTGTGCAGCCGCTCGCGCGAGAAATAGCCTCCGGCGAAGGTCTGGAAGTGGAACACCAGGCCGCGTCCAATCAGGCCCGACCTGTCCCGGCCGGCGAGCCCCGACAGGAGCGACAGGCGGGCGTCCTCGATGGGGCCGGCGCCGAGCAAGACGAAGCGCGCGCCCACGGCTCGCTCCCGGCCGCCCCCGTCCACGTAGCGGACTCCGGTCGCACGTCCTCCAGCCGTCTCGATCGCCGACACGAACCGCTGCGAGCCGACCCTGCATCTGCCGGTGGCCACGGCCCGGCCGAGCACGCTCGGGGCCATCGCACCGTGCGCGCCGATCGGACAGCCGTAGTACCAGCAGCGCCCGCACTCGTTGCACCCGGGCCGCCCCTGATAGGGCTTCGAGTTGATGGCCAGGGGGGCCGTGGGCGCCGGGATGCCGAGCCGCTCCGCGCCCCTCGCGATGACCTCGTTCGCCCAGAGCGGCACGCCCGGCCGGAGGGGGAAGGGCCTCCGGCGCGGCGAGGCCGCGGGGTCGTCTGCCCGTCCCTGAACGCCCAGCAGGCGCTCCACTGCCTCGTAATCGGGGGCGAGGTCCCGGTAGGCGATCGGCCAGTCCACGACGATCGAGCCGGGGACGTCCCCGAATCGACTCCGGGGCAGGAAGTCCACCTCGCGCATCCGCGGGACCAGCATTGTGGCCAGTCCCGCGCCCCCGCCCACCACGGCGGGCAGGTCGTTCACGGGGCCCACGTAGCTGCGCGGGGCCCCGTTCGCAGACGAGCGGAAGGTCCTCGGCTCGATGAGCGGGTCGGGCCAGCCGTACCGCCGCTGGAACGCCTTGAGCTCGTCGTTCGTGAACTCGGAGTCAACCTTCCGGCCGAGCTCTCGGTAGGGGTTCGGCCCCCGCTCCAGGACGAGCACGTGCCAGCCAGCCTTGGACAGGACGAAGGCGGCCATCGAGGCACCCGGCCCCGAGCCGACGATGACGGCGTCGTAGCGCTTGCGTCGCGGCTTGCGGCGCCGAGCTCGACCGCCCGAGCCCGCGCCCTTCGGCTTCCACGGCGACACCCTGGCGTCGTGGGTCAGATGCGGCGCCGCCAGTGCGCGCGAGCTGATCTGCCAGACCCGCTCCGGCTCGAGGGCGGGCACCGACGAAGCTCGCGCGGCCGCGGCGTCCGGTCCCGACACAGGGGCGAGCTCGCAGCCCGTCGCCGGATCGACGTAGCCGAGCGGCTGGCGATCCCCGTCGAAGCCGATCGAGCGCCAGCCCACGAGCCCGGCGTTGCCCCCGTACTCGGGTGCCGAGTAGGTGCCCTCGACCGCGTGCGAGTAGGCCAGGGCGATGAACGACTGATCGGCGCCCGCGATTACGACCTCGCGCTGCGGCGGCTGGAGGTCGGCGAAGCGCCGCCCGAACAACGACGCGCTCGACTGGTCGAGCTCCCTCAGCCCGGCGCGGTAGCGCTCGCGCCAACCGACGACCGGCCCGAGCGTTCTCGAGTTTGGGTCGAGCGACGGATGGGCGGCGGACCCGTCGAGCCGCAGCTTCCACGCCACCATCTCGGCCGGCTGAAGCCGCCGGTACAGGCGAAACCCGTCGCGCGGGAATCGCTTTCCGGGCCCACAACGGCCGGGATAGGGCGTCCGGCCGCTGAAGCGCCCGCGGTGGTAAAGCGGCGGTCGCCTCAGGTCCATCCCGAGCAGGTAGTCGAGGTAGTCCACGGCGCGCGCCGCGTGGGCGCCGCCCCGCCCGCGGATCGGCGGAACGAGCTCGTCGAACAGGGCGTTCGCGGTGCGTCGCTCGTTGGGGTAGAGGAAACGCGGTCGCTCGCGGGGCGCTGCCACGGCCTCGCTCGGCACCACGAGGGACCCGCGCACCACAACCGCGGACGCCGCCGCCGCTCCCACGAACTCGCGGCGGTTCAGCCTTGGGGCCCGGCCCCCGGAGCGGGTCATCCCGACGAAACCATCGACGTCATGGGCGGATCGGGTATGCGCCCTTCAGGAGGCCGGCGAAATGGTCGGGACGCACCACCTCGTACGAGGGCCCGAGCCGTTGCATCACCGCCTTCGCCTGCGAGTAGCCCATTGTCCAGGTGTTCAGTGCGACCAGCACGAACGCCGGCCGGCCGGGGAACGTCTCGGCGGCGAGCCGGACCCGCCGGACGGTCGCGGCGACCGGGTCCTCGCCTCCGGGCGGGATGGCGTCGCCCCACATCGCGTGCACCACCGGGACCCCGCCCTGGAACGAAACCGACGGCGGGTTGGGGACGAAATACCCGCCGTAGTCCGCGAAGATCGCTGCGGGGCGGAGCGCTTCGACGTAGCGCTCGACGGTCACCGCCGGCGGCGAGGTCGCGTAGCCGTTGTCGAGGATCCACACCGAGTGGAGCCCGGCCAGGCGGATGAGCCGGCGGGTGGTCTGGAGATAGCGGTCGAGGTCCGGGTCCTCGGTCGGATAGACGTACCCCGCCCCGCTCGGGCCTGAGACCAGCACGTCGTTCGGCGACAGGGCGTGGACGTAGTAGCCGTACATCTGCGGCGCGTAGACCTGGAGCCAGGGCGAGATCGATATGCCCATCGGGATCGAGCCCCGAGCCGGGTCGTCGAAGTGGCGGGTTCGCAAGGAGCCCTCGACGTACCCGATGTTGTCGCCGTCGCTGATGAGGAAGGCGACGTAGGTCTTCCGGGGGTCTGCCGGTCGCGGCTGGTCCTCCCAGCGCGTGTGGACGGGCTGCGCCCGAAACCAGGAGTGGACGGTGAGGTTCGTGGAGTTCGTGCTCGGGATCAGGAACTTGCCTGACCGCGAGATCTCCCCCACTCCCAGGGGCTCGTTCACCGGCACGCCGTAGTCGTGGTAGATGCTCTCGTCGAAGAACGGGTAGCCGAAGACGGGCGTGCCGTAGGGGAAGGAGTCCAGGATCCTCGTCGCGAGCTGCCACTCCTGCTTCGGGTCGGCCTCGAAGGCGAACCCCCGCCGGGCCACGACCAGGTCGCGGATCCCGTGCTGTCCCGCGCGCCCGCCGCGATAGCCGAGCCAGGCGAGGAGGCCGAACCGCCTGGGTGGACCCAGGTGAGCGAGCGCCCAGTCGTACGCCT
>VAWV01000220.1 GCA_005883295.1 Actinomycetota bacterium | reverse complement strand
CAACGAGACCGGGTCTGAGCCGGTACCGCTCCCGCCGAGCCCGGCGATGGTGTCGGCGCCGCCCCCACCATCGATCTCGATCTTCGAGGTATCGGAGATCAAGACGTCCGGGTCATCGTCCGATGACGCGTCGACGTTGACCTTTTGCCGGAAGGGGTCCACGCCATACGAATGGTTGACACCGGCACGAATGTCATCGGGACCGGGCGTGCCGATGATCGTCACCGCCTGCGTCTCCCCAGTGCAGCCTGTCTGCGGATCGCAAGAGGGCTCGTCGCCGAGGTCGACGTGGATGGGAATCTCATCGGAGGTGCCGGGCTTCACGAACGGTCCGCCAGGCCCTGACATGTCGATCGAGACCTGATCGCTCTCCGGGCCGCCCGTGATCAGTACGAGGTCCGTGTTCGAGACCGTCGCACCGTCGCACGGCGCGCTGCTCCCCGACACGTCGCCAGAGCTGATCTGGCCGCCGGTACCGACGAAGAGCCGCGCGTCGTGATTCACGCGAAAGGTTGCATCGACTTCCCGAGTAGCCGAGTCATAGGTGCAGCTATCGAAGGACGCAGCGGCGCGAGTCGGATCAATGACGGACGCCAGCAGGCAGAGCCCCACGACCGCACCGGCGATCGTGACGCGGATCTCACCCCCTGCCTGCATTCGACGTCAGTGAACCATCGCTGAGCGCTTGGGTCAATTCGCGACGCGCTCTCGAGTTCAGCGGGCTGGCGCGACCGCCGGCACCTCGTCGAAGCTCCGCAGCCGGATCCCCTGCTCCTCCACGGTCGCGCGCACGCGCGGGTCGGTGAGCGTGCGCACCTCCTCCTCGCGCTCCGCGAGGTAGACCGCGCTGTAGCCGGGTGAGCGGTAGCCCGGATGGCACGAGAGCTCGGTCCAACCGTCCGGGACCTCGTCGCGCAGCATCCGCTGGAGGAACGGCACGGACACGTACTCGAGGTTGGTGACCTTCCACTCCCATTGGGCGTAGAACCCGCCGACGAAGCGGACCCGCCCGTCGCCGCGGAGCGGCACCCCCAGCGGCTCGACCAGGTCGAGGAACAAGTCCATGACGCCCGGCTCCCGGTGGGCGTGGCGGTGCGAGTCGACGTGCGTGGGTGCGCGGCCCATCAGCTGGTGGAAGCGGTCCAGCTGGCGCGAGAACTCATCGCGCACGGCCCCGTGGTCTCCCAGGTCGAACTCCCGCTCGTCCTCGCCCCACACGTCCCAGTGGAGGCCGACCCCCAGCCGGGGATGCTCGCGGGCGAGCGCGACGGCCTCCGCGGCGGCGGCGCCTGTGACCATGAGGCTCGCGCTGGTCACGATGCCGTTCACGTGGGACTCCACGATCCCGCGGTTCACGCCCTCCGACGCGCCCAGGTCGTCCGCGTTGACGACGAGGTTCCGGACCATCAGGCAACCCCCACGTCGGTCAGCAGGCGCGATGCCACTCCCGGGGCGTCGAAGAACTCCTCGGCGATCGCGCGGGCTGCCTCGCAGTGGTGCTCGTAGTCGGAGTTGATCGCCTCGATCGCCGTGAGCGCCTCCTCCATGGTCGAGAAGGCGAAGAGCCCCTCGCCGGTAGGCAGGACGTTGCCGAACCCGGTGTCCTGCGCGACCACCGGCTTCCCGCTCGCGAGATAGCAGGCGTCTCGCTCGCTGAACCAGCCGCTCCGGAGTCGCACGTTCTGGTCCTTGGCCACCGTGAACTCCGCTCGTGAGGCGCGGATGAACCCGGGATACGAGCCGAACGGGTCGAGCGACATCTCGAGCGGCGGGGTCAGGTCCCAGCCATGCTCGCGCAGCCGCCGGGCGTCGGCCTCCGCGTCGGGCTGCATCGCCAGGCAGAACGATTGATCGGTGCGGCGTGGGAGATCGATGTAGCGCTCCCACTGCTCGTGCTTGCTCCACGAATAGCGGTCTCCCCGCCACACCACATCCTCGCCCTCCTGGCGGTAGTTGCCGATCGTCGTGAAGTGGCGCGCCTGGGCGTCGAAGACCGCCGGCCACAGGTCGAGCGCCACCGGCTGGCGCGTCTTCACGTAGCGATGGCCGTTCATCGGCACCCCGCAGTCGTCCGCGCCGTAGTTCTCGCCGTAGGTGGCGATCACGTGGTGGTTGTCGAACGCCTCGCGCGTGTGCGCGTCGCCGCCCGCCAGCCGCAGCTCCGCCGTGACCGGGTCGGTCTGGACGTAGACCCGGAACGGCGCCTGGAGCTGCTCCTCGCGCAGGTCGGTGGCGCCGACCACGTTCAGGAGCGCGTCGCACGAGCGGTAGAGCCCGTCGAGCGCGGACTCGCTCATGCCGTAGCAGGCGCCCTCGCTGCCCACCAGCCGCAGCGCCCAGCGGTCGGCGAGGCCGATCCGCTCCATGCAGCGCTCGAGATGAGCCGCCGCGTACGAGCAGTCGTCTGTGACCGCGTTGACGGCGGGGTCGTAGGGCCAGACGGAGTCGTCC
This sequence comes from Actinomycetota bacterium, assembly GCA_005883295.1. Taxonomy (GTDB): domain Bacteria; phylum Actinomycetota; class Thermoleophilia; order Solirubrobacterales; family Thermoleophilaceae; genus AC-37. The sequence goes on along the minus strand of VAWV01000220.1, from coordinate 16,080 downwards.
TCCACGTACCAGACGTCGTGGCCGAGCTCGGAGAGCCCGCGGAGCCAGCTCAGGTAGAGCCAGGTCTGCCCCCCGAAGGGGACGCGCCCCATCATCCCCAGTACGACCAGCCGGAGTCCGCTCACGCCGAGCCCACCGCCTCGTAGACGTCCACCAGCCGCCCGGCCACGCGGTCCCAGTCGAGCTCGAGCGCCCGCCCGCGCGCCGCCCGGCCCATCGCCTCACGCCGGCCGTCGTCCCGGCACAGGGCGAGGACTGCCTCCGCCATGGCCTGGCCGTCGCGCGGCGGCACGAGTGCGGCGCAGTCCACGCTTGCGTAGTCCCGAACCCCGCCGACGTCGGTGGCGACCAGCGGGAGGCCGCAGGCCATGGCCTCGAGGAGTGAGTTGTTGGCGGTGCAGTCGGTCAGCGGCAGCAGGAACAGGTCCGCCGACTGGTACTCGCGCAGCAGCGCGTCGTCGTCGACCCGGCCGACCGCCTCCACGTTCGGCAGCTCGCGAAGCGTGGACAGGCGCTCGTCGCTGGTGAGGACCCGGAAGCGGACCGCCGGCTCGCGCTCGCCGACCAGGCGCACCACCTCATCCAGCACGTCGAAGTCGCGCAGCCAGGAGCCGACGAACAGGCAGACGGGATCGGCGCCTGGCTCGGCAGGCGGAGCGGCTCCGTTTCGCGGGGCGAAGTGGCTGGTGTCCACGCCGTGCGGCACCGTGAACACGCGCTCGTCCCCGATCCGCTCGGCGAGGAACGCCGCCTGCTCCGCGTTCAGCGCCACCGCGCCGTCGAGCCGCCGCAGCCTGCGGTCGCTCGGCAGGAGCGCGCGCAGCTTCTCAGGCGGCTGGTGATAGGTGCAGACGATCCGCGCCCTGCGATTTCGCAGCGCGGCCGGCAGCGACCCGAGGTGGCGGTAGGTGTCCTCGGCGTAGAGCAGGTGGACGGTCTCGGGCCCGCCGATCAGCCGGCGCGCTGCGCCGGCCTCGATCGTGAGCGCCCAGATGTCGTACCACTCGCTCGCCAGCATGCGGTCGGCCCACTGCCAGGCCCGCCAGGGCACATGCCGCGGCATCTTCGCCTCGAGACGATCGACGGCCACCCGATCCGCGAGGTACCGGACCACCTGGTCGTATCCGGAGCGCGCCGCGTGATGGGAGAGGTGCGTGTAGGCCAGGCTGACTCTCACGGGACACCCTCGGGTTCGAGCTCGCGCCGCTCGGCCCCCGGCGCGGCAATGGCGCGCTCGTAGGTGCCGAGGACGCGCTCCACGTAGCGATCGATCGAGAAGTAGTCGTCCACCCGGCGCCGGCCGGCCTCGCCCATCCGCGCGGCAAGCGCCGGGTCGCCGAGGATTCGATCGAGCGCCGCGGCGGTGGCGGGCACGTCGCCGGGCGCCACCAGCAAGCCGGACTCGTCATGCGTTATCGCCTCCGGCGCGGCTCCGGTGGCGGCCGCGAGCACCGGGCACCCGCAGGCCATCGCCTCGAGGTAAACGTTCGCCACGCCGACCTCGTGCTGCGCCGGAGAGGCGAAGACATGCGCCGAGCGGTAGAGGCCGGGCAGCTCCTCGCGGTCGCCGACGAAACCCGCCAGGTCGAGGGCGTCCTCCGCCCCTGCGGACCGGGCGCGCTCCCGGAGGTCGGCAAGGAACGAGCCCTCGCCCTTGCCCAGGACGCGCAGCTGGAGCTCGGGCCACTTCGAACGCAGGGACAGCACGGCGTCGAGGACGGTGCCGAGACCCTTGTTCTCGGCAAGGTTGCCGACGAACAGCACCGTGGGCGGGAGCCCTTCGCGGTAGCCCGCGGGCGGCGGATTGAAGGCATCCGAGTCGACCCCGCAGTGCACCACGTCGATCGACTCGCGCGGAACGCCGTGCCGCGGCGCGGTGAAGTCCGCGATGTTCGCGCTGCAGGCCATCAGCGCATCCGCCCGCTGGATCGAGACCTCCTCCATGAAGGTGCCGACGCGCTCCAGCTCGCTGCCGGGCTCGGGCCAGCCGATCCGATCGGCGAACATCGACAACGGACCGTGCAGCTGCACCACCACCGGCGCAAAGCTCCACGGCGTGCGGTCGAGCTGGTAGGCAAACCCCTCCGCGCCGTACTCGGCGAAGTCGATCACGTCGAACTCGCGGGAGCCCATCAGCTCGTGGAGGCCGCGCAGCACCGACCACGTGTAGCCGAGCCAGTACGCCGGCGCCTCGTAGACCGGGAACTCGACGCCCGGGGGCTCGATCCGGTGCACGCTCACGCCGTCGTCCGTACGCGTGACGAGGCCCTCGGCCGCTCCCGTCGCGCTCGATAGCACGTGCACCTCGTGACCCAGCCGCGCGAGCGCGCGCGCCTTCGTCCAGTTCTGGCTGCCGATGCCGCCGCGCGCGGTCTCGGGCGGGTACTCCTGCGACACGAGGCAGATGCGCATCCCGCTCAACCCCTCAGGTCGAACGCCACCAGGCGCTCGTTGTCGAGAACTCGCGGGAAGCGGTCGGCGAGGTGCCGCTCGAGCTCCGGATAGCAGTCGAGCCACCACATCGCGGGCCAGGCGAAGGCGATGAAGTCCGCGCCCTCGGTGCGCATGCGCTCCAGCTCGCGGACCGCTGTCCGGCCGTCTTCCGGGGCGCCCCAGTACTGACCGTCGCGCTCCAGGAAGGGCAGGATGCGGCGGCCCGGGGCCACCTCCTTCCCCACGCCCTGACCGTCTACCAGGAGGAGCGCGGCACTCTCCGGCAGCGTCGCGCTCAGCTCCTCACGCGCGGTGACGAAGCTATGAAGCCACGACTGCCCGCGCCAGACCTCGGGGTCGGCCGCGAGACCCAGGCGCGCGCACCAGTCCGCCAGCCGCTCGCAGCGGTCGTCATAGCACCACAGGTCACGGCGCAGCTTCTCCTCGAAGCCGAGGCTCGAGTAGTCGTTGCCGCCGTGCAGGCGGTACGAGCCGAGCTCCTCGTCGATCCGGGCGACGGGCCCGAACACCGGGGCGACGTCCGAGAGGTAGGCGTCGGCGCTGGCGCTGCCCACGCCGTGCCGGCCCTCGATCTCGGGCAACGGCATGACCTCGTCGAGGAACTCGCGCGACCAGGCGTTGCCGCTGGTCGGCGGCGTGGGGTAGCTCTCGGGCCCGCCCGCCAGGACGCCGTCGCGCAGCTCGCCGTCGCCGAGCTCGCCGTGGGGCAGGCGATCGCCGGTTGGCCGGCCGTCGACATCGACCGTGCGCAGCAGCCAGTGGCACTTCACCGCCCCCCGAGACTCGATGGCGACGACCGCCCGCTCCATGGCCTCCGGGGCCAGCAGGTCGTCGGAGTCGAGGAAGCAGACCACCTCGCCGCCGGCCGCCGCGAGCCCGGCGTTGAAGGCCGAGGTCTGGCCGCCGTTGTCCTTCAGAACGGGCCGGATCCGGTCGCCGTAGGAGCCGATCACCTCGCGGGAGCCGTCGGTCGAGCCGTCGTCCACGACCACCACCTCGGTGCCCGCAAACGTCTGAGCTAGAGCGCTCTCGATCGCCTCCGGCAGGAAGCGGGCGTAGTTGCAGTTGTCGATGACGATGGTCGCGCGCATCAGTCGAGTGCGAAGACGATCGCCTTGTCGTCGCGGAAGGTCAGCTTGCCGTGCCGATTCAGGTGCCGGCTGAGCCCGGCGTAGTGATCCAGCCACCAGAAGGCCGGCCACGCGAACACGATGAAACGGAGCCCCCGGTGCTTGAGGCGCTCGAGCTCGGCCACGGCGGCGGCGTCGTCCACGGGGCGGCCCCAGTAGACGCCGTCCCGCTCGGGAAACGGGATCGTCCGCTCCTGCGCGTCGGCGTCCATCGGCAGCTGCCCCTCGTCCGCGAGGATGAACGGCTCGCCCGCGGGCAGCGCGTCGTCGACCACCTCGGCGAATGACGCGAGCTCGCGCAGCCACCGGTCCTCGCGCCAGCCGTCGGGATCGACGTCGATCCCGTTCCTGCGGCAGGTGGCCGCGACCTCCTCGCAGAGGGCGCCGTGCAGCTCGATCGCGAACGCGAGGCGCTCGCGGTACGACATGCTGACGAAGTCGTTGACGCCGTGGACGCGGTACAGGCCCTGCGGCTCCGGGAGCCTCGCGATCCGCCCGAAGAAGGGGGCCAGCTCGAACAGGTAGGCGTCGGTGCCACGCCGGAAGCGCTGCGGGACCGGCATGATCGCCTCGAGGCAGGTGCGGCTGTAGGCGTTGCCGCTGCAGGGCGGATTGCCGTGGTCGCGCGGGCTCGGTCCGCGTGCCGCCACGACCTCGCGCAGGTCGCCTTCGCACAGCGGGTCCTCCGGCATCAGGGCCCCTGTCCGCTCGCCGTCGGAGTCGACCTCCCACATCGCCCAGTGGACCTTGGCCACGCCTGGCTCGAGCGCGCCCGCCGCCGCTTCCATCGCGCCCGGCAGCAGCATGTCGTCCGCGTCGATGAAGCACACGATCTCGCCGTGGCTCGCCGCGAAGCCCGCGTTGAGCGCCGAGGCGTGGCCGCCGTTCGGCTTCAGCACGGAGCGGATCTCGTCACCGTACGCCGCGACGATCTCCCGCGACTCGTCGGTCGAGCCGTCGTCCACGACCACGACCTCGGTCCCCGGGAGCGTCTGCCCGAGGGCGCTGTCGATGGCCTGCGGCAGGAAGCGGGCGTAGTTGTAGTTCGCTATGACGACGCTCGCCGCGGTCACGCCGGCTCCCTCTCGCCCGTCTCCACGTGGCCGTTGGACGCCTCCACGTGGCCGTTGCTCGCGGCCTCGGGGTGCCCGTTCCCGGACGCCAGCGCCTCCTCCACGTCCTCCTCCACGATCTCCAGGGGGTCGTGGTCGGCGATCTCCATCTGCCGCCGGTAGAGGCCGGAGTAGAGCCCGCCCTGCGCGAGGAGCTCCTCGTGGGTGCCCGTCTCGACGATCCGCCCGTGGTCGATCACCACTATGCGGTCGGCCTCGCGGATTGTGGAGAGGCGGTGGGCGATGATGAACGTGACGCGGCCCTTCATCAGCCGGCCCAGGGCGTCCATGAGCATCGACTCGGTGAACGCGTCGAGGGCCGAGGTGGGCTCGTCGAGGATCAGGACCGGCGCGTCCTTCAGGAAGGCGCGCGCGATCGAGAGGCGTTGCTTCTCCCCTCCCGACAGCGTGCCGCCGCGCTCGCCGATCACCGTTTCGTATCCCTCGGGGAGCGCGGAGATGTACTCGTGGGCGTTCGCCGCCCGGGCGGCCGCCTCGACCTCCTCCCGCGTGGCGTCGGGCCGCCCGTAGGCGATGTTCTCGGCGGCCGTCATCGGGAAGATGAAGGGGTCTTGGAGGACCATCGCCACCTGGGTCCGCAGCGACTTCAGCCGGATGTCGCGAAGGTCGCGGCCATCCATCGTGATCCGCCCGGACTGCGGGTCGAAGAAACGTATGAGCATGTTCACCAGCGTCGTCTTGCCGGCGCCGGTCGGCCCGACGATCGCCACGACCTCGCCCGGATGTGCCTCGAGCGAGACGTGCTGCAGCACCGGGGTATCCGGCTCATACGCGAAGCTCACGTCCTCGAAGCGGATGTCGCCGCGCACCGTCATGTCCACCGCGTCGGGCGAGTCGGCTGGGTCGATCTCGGTCTCCATGATCTCCATCACCCGATCCGCCTGCGCGGCCGCGTACTGAAGCGTCGACGACGTGTAGGTGACCGAGTGGAGCGGGTCGTAGAGCGCGCCCAGGTAGGCGAGGAACACCAACACGCTCCCCGCCGTCATCTTCCCGTCGAGCACGTAGGTCCCTCCTACGTAGAGGACGGCGCCTGTGCCGACCGTGGTCACGGTGCCGATGGCCAGCTTGAACCACATGCTCATGAAGATCGAGCGTCGGTAGGCGTGGACCAAGTGGTTGCCCGTCTCCACGTAGCGCCGGTTCTCCACGTCCTCGCGGGTGAATGACTGCACCACCGGGATCGCCGAGAGCGTGCGCTCGACCACGTTCATCATGACCCCCTCGTAGTCGCGCTGCGAGCGGCTGCGGTGCTTCATCCGCCCACCGAACAGCTTCATGCTGAGGATCAGGAACGGCGCGACCGCGAGCCCGATCAGCGCCAGCGTCGACTGCAGCGCCCAGATGATCGAGAACATCGCGGCGATCAGGACCACCGAGTGGACGAGGGGGACGACCCCGTCGATCACCAGGATCGACACGCACGAGGGGTCGCCCGTCACGCGCGCGATCGTGTCGCCGAGCGGGCGGCGGTGGTGGAACAGCGGCGAGAGCTTCTGGAGGTGCGCGAACAGGTCGCCTCCCAGCCGCAGCGTCATGCGCTGGCTCACCGTGGTCGTGACCAGCGAGTTGAGCATCCCCGCGAGCGTGCCGAGCAGGAACAGGAACACGGTCGTGATCGCGATCCAGAGCATCAGGCCGCGCTTGCCCCCGGAGCCGGGCAGGACGTTCAGCACGCTCTGGAGCCAGTGCGGCCACGGCTTGTTGCCCACCACGTTGTCCACGAAGAGCTTGATCGGCCACGGCTCGAGCAGCCCGATCGCAGTGGAGAGTCCCATCGTGCCGAGCACGCCCACGAGCCCTCGCCAGTGGGGGCGCACGTAGCGCAGCAGGCGCAGCAGCCGCCTCACGGCAGGAGCTCCATCCTCCGAGCGGTGGCGCGCAGCGCGCGGAACTCGTATTCGGAGCTGTCGAGGTTCGTCCAGTAGGGCCGGTCGCCCAGCCAGCGGAAGCCGAGGTAGAGGCGGGCCGCGTCGCAGCGGCGCTCGAACGCGTCGGGCGCACGCCCGTCGAAGCGCTCGTCGACATAGGCCGAGAGCGCGCGATCGTGCGACTCGTCCCAGCCGTCGATCAGCGCCACGAGGTCGATCTCGCCCGACGCGAGGGCCGCGGACTCCCAGTCGATGGGGTGCACGTCCGAGCCGCGGATCAGGACGTTGCGGGGATAGAACTCGCCGTGGATCGCCGTAACCGGTGCCGCGGCGAGCGCGGGCGCACACCTCTCCTCGAACGCGCGGCAGAGCTCCGCGAGCCATGGGAAGCGGCGCTCGCCGTCCTCCACGTAGTCCAGCGTCCGGCGCGACCAGCCCCGGTAGTACTCGGCGTCGTAGCGGTGGAGCGTCGCGAGCGCGTCCCCGGGCAGCCGCTCGGCGGCCGCGTGGAAGCGCCCGATCCAGGCCGCCGCGTGCACGACCGCCTCGTCGCCGTGCTCGATGCGGTCGATGCGCTCGGCGCCGGGGAGGTGCGAGATCAGGAGCCACGCGTCGCCGTCGCCGCCGTTCTCGCCGCCGTGGAACGCCGGCGTGGACATCCCGATCAGCTCGAGCACGCGCTCGTAGACCGCCGCCTCGTACCCGATCCCGCGCCGGTGGCCGTGACACTCGTGCCCGGTGCCGCCCGCACGCTTGTGGAAAAGGGTCAGGGTCCGCCCGTCGGGCGTCCGGCAGGTGAGGATCTCGCTCGGGAACGTGCTCTCCGCCGGGTTGGGCTCGCTCGCGAGCACCTCGAACGTGCAGTCGCGCAATGCGAGGCGCGTCATGGCGCACGCTCCCCCGCCGGCGTGAGCGTGGCCGGCTCCTCGGCCGGCGCGCGGGCCGAGTCGAGGGCCACCAGATCACGGACGATCGAGGAGCGCCAGCGGACCTCCCGAACCTCGAACGCGCTGGCCACCGCGGCGGTCGCTGCGGAGCACTCGAGCAGCGAACGCACGGCACCGCTCACGGCGAGGGCACCGAGCACGGCCGCGGCCGGAACCGCGCCCGCGAGCCCGGCCGCAGCCGAGAGCCCCGTGAGCGAGAGCAGTGTCAGCAACCCGGCGCCCGAAAGGCGCGGCCAGCAGCGAAGGCGCCAGAGCTGTCTGCCGCCGCCATGCTCCTCGACCGCGAGGCGGGTGCGCACGGAGGCTAAAGCGCCGGCGCGGGCCTCCAGGTCCCAGCGGTCGAAGTCCCCGCCCCGGCGGGTGACCGTTCCCTCCTCGCCCAGGGTCGTCTCGATCGCCTGGAGGCGATCGGCGGGCGAGCGCCAGTACTCCTCCCAGCGCGTGAGCGTGCGTGGGAGGGGGTGCCTGAGGGCCGGACGCGCGCGCATGCGCCAGGGCGACAGGCCGTGCGCGAGCCGGCCCCAGAGGCGGGCGAAGGACTGCATCAGGTACAGGGAGGCGGTGAGCGTGCGCAGAGCGACCCGTGCCAGGAGCGATCGTCGCGGCGCCGGGAACGCCGCGTGCACCGCGCTCTTTGCCGCCTGAGCGAGCACGGCCACGACCGCCGCGACGAGCAGTGGCACCGCCGCCAGGAGCGGCGACCACAGGAGTCCGAGCGCCGAGAGCCCGGCGAGCACCGCGATCAGCAGGTACCACTCCGGCATCAGCGGGAGCGAGGCAAGCGTTCCTGGCGACGGCCGGTAGAGCGTCTGGAAGAGACCCAGGCCCCAGCTGCCGTGATAGACCCGCTGCCTGAGGTACGGCGGGCGGATCAGCCCGCGCCCGTACATCCGCCCGGCCCACCACAGGTGGCCCGCGCGGGTGTAGCGCTCGGGCCACTTCGCCTCGAGCAGCGCCTCCGCCCGGCCGTAGCCCTTCTGCTGGCGCCAGAAGGCGCGGATCGAGTTCCGCCTGTGGTGCCAGACGAGCGCGGACGGGCTGAACCCGAGCGTCCAGCCCTTCTCCTGTAGGCGCCAGCAGAGATCGACGTCGTCGCCGGCTGTCCGGAAGCGGGGGTCCCAGCCGTCGATCGCCTCGAGCGCCTCCCTCCGGAACGCGCTGTTGCAGCCGGGGATGTGCTCGGCCTCGCGGTCCGACAGGAGGACGTGGATCGGCCCGCCGGGCGTGTTCGCCACGCAGTCGGCGATCGGGCCGTCCCCCGGCGGCGCGATGTTCGGTCCGCCGATCCCGACGTGATCAGTGGTGAGGAAGGCGTGGGCCAGGTAGCGCAGCCAGTGCGGATCGGGGCGAGCGTCGTCGTCGCAGTACGCCACGATCTCGCCGGAGGCCACCGCGAGCCCGCTGTTGCGCGCGCTGCTCAACCCGCGGTTCGGCGTCTCCACCACCCGCGCGCCGTAGCGGCGGGCGATCTCGGCGCTCTCGTCCCCGCAGCCGTCGCAGACCACGATCACCTCGAAGTCCGGGTAGTCCAGCGCCGCGACGCCGGCGAGGCAGTCGTCGAGCGTGGCCGCCCCGTTGTAGGTGCAGACGACCACCGACGCCGACGGCCAGTCGAAGCGGCCGTTGAATGGCACATGGGCGAACGCATCCCGGGCGGCGTCGAGCGCCGGCTTCGGACGGCGATCGCGGTCGGTGAGGCCGAAGTCCCAGTCGTCGATATCGAAGCCGCCGCGATGCCATTCGTCGGTCCAGGCGAACAGGAACGCGCCCGAGCAGCCGGCCTCGAAAGCGGTCCGGATCTGCCAGTCGAGCGCCTTCGCCTGGACGTCCTGGCCGTTCCGCCGGCTGTCCAGGCCGATCTCGGCCATCACGAGCGGCCTGTCGCCAGCGATGTTCTGGAGCCGCGCCAGGTAGGCGGTGAGGGTCCGCTCCGCCTCGAGGTAGACGTTGAACGTGACGAAGTCGAGGAAGGGAAGCTCGAGGTACTCCGTCGAGGGGAAGTTGACGTAGGTGACGAGGCCCTCGGGGTCCTCCTGCTTGGCGGCCCGGTAGAGGCGGCGCAGGAAGCGCTCGACGGGGCCGCGGCCGTGCCAGCGAACGATCGACGCCGGGATCTCGTTGCCGATCGCGTACGCGAGCACCGCAGGGTGGCCGGCGCACGCCCGCACACCCTCGCGGATCCGCCGCTCGATCGACCTGGCGCGCTCGCGCTCGTCGAGGAAGGTCACGTGCTGCTCCCAGGGCAGCCCGACCATCACCATCAGGCCATGCCGCTCAGCGGCGTCCAGCAGCCAGCGCGGCGGGACCGTGTAGGTGCGCAGCGAGTTCAGCCCGTTCCGAGCCATCGCCGCGAAGTCGGCTTCTACGACCGCCGGATCGGGGTAATCGCAGCCGGAATCGTCAGGGCGGAACGTCCCGTAGGTCGCGCCCTTGATGAAGATCTTCTCCTGTTCCCGCAGGAGGAACTTCCCCCTGACATACGGACGCGACGATGCGCACGAACGCCGCGCGTCCTGCGCGTGTTCCGTGATCAAGTGAGCCTCTGGAGGGTTTTTTGCGAGTCCTCGTTTTGCCAGCCATCTTGCTGGCTGGCGCCTACTCTAACCGCGACCTCCCCCCATATGTCAACTGCAATTTCCGAGGCGCTCGGACCCCTTCCGGCAGGATCGCCTCGCTTCGGGTGCCGCGCTTGACACGGCTCGTGATCTCGACCAGAGTGGCAGGCGGACTCGCCCCCATCGGAAGGAGACGCAATGCCGGAGCACACCCTTGTGGCAGCGGCAGTTGACGATCTCGCGAGCGGCTTCGGAGGCACCCTCCTCCAGCCGGGCGCGGACGGCTACGACGAGGCAAGGAAGGTCTGGAACGGCCTGTTCGACCGCAGTCCCGCGCTGATCGCGCAGTGCGCCGGCACGACGGACGTCGTGGCCGCGGTGAATTTCGCGCGCGAGAACGACCTGCTGGTCTCCGTGCGTGGCGGTGGGCACTCCGCTGTCGGGTACGCGACATGCGACGCCGGCATCGTGATCGACCTGTCCCCGATGAAGACGATCGAGGTCGATCCCGACGCGAAGACGGCCCGCGCGGACGCGGGCCTCACGTGGGGCGAGTTCGACGCGGCCACCCAGGAGCACGGGCTCGCGGTCACCGGCGGCCGGTTCTCGACCACCGGCATCGCCGGGCTCACGCTCGGCAGCGGCAGCGGCTGGCTCGAGCGCAAGTGCGGGCTGACCATCGACAACCTGCTGTCCGCCGACATCGTCACCGCCGCCGGTGAGCAGCTCAAGGCGAGCGAGGACGAGAACAGCGACCTGTTCTGGGGCATCCGCGGCGGCGGCGGCAACTTCGGGGTCGTGACCTCGTTCACGTACCGGCTGCACGAGGTGGGGCCGCTCGTCTACGGCGGCCTGATGGCCTCACTGCCCGAGCGGGCCGGGGACATCTTGCGCTTCATGCGCGACTACATGGCGGACGCACCGGAGGACCTCGGCGGCGCGGTGGCGTTCGTCAGCGCCCCGCCCGAGCCGTTCGTCCCGGCCGAGATGCACTTCAAGCCGATCGTGGGGATCGTGATCTGCTGGACCGGCGACCACGAGGAGGGCGAGCGGGTCGTCGCCCCCATCCGGGAGGTGGCCCAGCCCGTGATGGACATGGTTCAGCCCATGCCGTACACGGCGCTCCAGAGCATGCTCGACGCCGGCGGGCCGAAGGGCATCAACGGCTACATGAAGGCGGAGTTCCTGGAGGAGATGAGCGACCAGGCGATCGACGTCCTCGTCGAGCGCGGGCTCAACCGGGCGGGGCCGATGGCCCAGATCATCGTCGAGCCGATGGGCGGCGCGATCGGCCGCATGGGCGAGGACGACACGGCGCTGGGGCGCCGCGACGTGCCGTGGTGCTACCACGCGCTCGCCATGTGGATGGAGCCCGACCAGGAAGCCGCCGACGCGCACATGGCGTGGGCCCGCGGCCTCGCGGACGACATCCGGCCGCACACCACGACGGGCGTGTATCTCAACTTCACCTCCGACCAGGGTGAGGAGCGGGTCCGCTTGACGTACGGGCCGGAGAAGTACGATCGGCTCGTGGCGCTCAAGGACCGCTACGACCCGGACAACCTGTTCCGGCTGAACCAGAACATCCCGCCGTCAGGCAGGGAGCGACGGTTCGACTAGGCCAGGCCCCTAGAGCGAGGCGTGAGCCAGGATCAGGTCGGCGAATGCGTCGGCCAGCTCCGCACAGCGCGTCCTGCGCGCGTCGAAGCTGCCGGCGACCGCCTCGATTTCCTCCTCGCTCAGCCCGAAGTCCCTGGCGGCCTTGAGGATCGCCAGATAGCGAAGCACCTGGTTGCCGTAATAGGCGTGCGCCTCCACGTCGGCTGACTACCCAGACGCGGAGGCGGGCTAACCGCTCGCCCGCAGGCGCGTGGGACCCGGGAGCCTAATGCCCCAGCACAACCTCCAGCTTTGCTGCACTCCTCTCCTGCTCGCCGGAGTCCAAGGGGCCATTCCCGCGCGGGCGGGTATTGGTCCGCGGGTCCTGCGGCCGTACGTCCAAGCGCTCGACGGGGTCGCGCCGGGGCTTGTCTATGGGGTGTTGTTGGGGTTTGTGTCCCACTACCTCACGGGTCCCGGGACACGGCCGGGCTAAACGGCTTGAAATGGATCTTTAATCCGGGATCAGGCCCTCGCCGGTGAACTCGGCCTGGGCCTCCTCGAACGTGAGGTCCGGTGGGGGGAGGATCACGTCCGAGACCGCGAGGTCGTCGTCGGGCACCGGCGTACAGTCGCTCTCCACGAGCGACACCATCTGCCCGAAGATCTCGTGGAACTTCGCCTCGTCGCCGGCCTCGACCGCCGCCACGGCCTCGTTGTCCAGCGCGTTCAGGCGGTCGACGAGCTCAGCCGGTACCTCGTACTGACCCTGTCCGGCGATGCGGACGATCACTGCGTCGCACCGGGCGCCCCGCCCTGGCCGATCGCCGGCTTGTCGCCGCCGCCCGACCCTGGACCCACCTCGGCCTTCATCTTCTCGAGCTCGGCGTCCACCTGAGTGCCGGCCGAGAGCTGCGCCAGCTCGCGGTCGATGTCGTCCGAGCCGGAGCCCAGCGCGCTCAGGTCCTCGAACGTCCCGGCCTTCTCGAGCTCGTCCACGGCGGAGGCGCGCGCCTTCATGTTCTCGGTCTTCTCCTCGGCCCGCTGGATCGCGAGCCCGAGGTCGGCCATCTGCTCGCCCACTCCGTTCGCCGCCTCGGAGATCCGCACCTGGGCCTCGGCCGCCGAGTACTGCGCCTTGATGACCTCCTTCTTGGTGCGGAAGGTCTCGATCTTGGCCTGCATCTTCTTCTCGTTGTCCGTGAGCTGCTCCTGCTGGCGCTCGAGCTCCACGACCTGCTGGTCGAGCGTCTGCAGCTCATTCTGGGCGAGCGTCTTGCGCTCGAGCGCGGTCCGCGCGAGGTCCTCGCGGCCGGCGGCGAGCGCCTGCCGGGCCTGCGTGTCGAGCTTGGCCACGCTCTGCTCGAGCTTGTCGGACTGCATCTGGAGGCGCTTCTTCGACGTGACGACGTCGGCGATGCCCTTCTTCACGTTCTGGAGCAGCTCGAGCTGCTTCTGGTAGCCGTAGTCGAGGGTCTCGCCGGGGTCCTCTGCGCGGTCGAGGAGCCTGGAGACCTTCGCCTTGATCACGGTGGACATGCGACCCGCTAGGCCGGGCATGGCCGCCTCCTTCGTAGTCGTACGTGGGCTGGGCGCGTCCTAGGTTACCCGGCGACCGTCGCTGCGCGCTTGGCTTGCTCACGGTCCTCGGTGAGCGCCGCCTGCCAGAAGAAGTACGCGAGCGCGGCCACCATCACGATGATGTCGACCGACAGCATGAGCCCGCCGGCGAGCTGCTGATCGGACAGCGGCGAGAGCCCGTGCGTCCGCCCCTTGTCCGCGTACCACGAGTAGGCCGGATGGCGGGAGACGATGAACGCCATGCCCAGGAACATCGACAGCATCCGCGCGGCGAAGATGTAGCCGCCCTTCCACAGCTCGCCGGGCATCGGGCGCCGCATCGGCTCGATGGCCGGCCACCAGACGAGCAGCGCGCCGAGGAGGAAGGACTCGTGCTGGAGCGCGTGAACCCAGCCGTGCCGGAGGGCCGCCTGGAAGGCGAACGCGAAGTGCCACGTGTAGAGGATCACCACGAACAACGGCAGCGCCACGAGCGGCCGGCGGACGAAGCGGAAGGCCGCCCTCAGCCGGCGCCGCCGGGCGAGCTTCACGAGCAGCGATTTGGGCGGGATGAAGTAGAGGACCGGCGTCCGGGCACCGGCCAGCAGGAAGGGCGCGGCGAGATCCGCGATGAGCAGGTGCTGCGCCATGTGCGCGGTGAGCAGGGTCTTGGCGAGGTGGTCGAGCGGCCCGAGCAGCCCGACCGCGATCAGCGCCACCCCCACGTACCACGCGATCTGCTGCCCGCGCGGGACGCGATAGCCGCGCCGCCCGAGGACCCGAACCGCACGGACGTAGATCGCAATGAGCAGCGCGACGACGACGATCCCGCCGGCATCCAACGAGAGCACCGGCCTATTGTGACGCGGGAGGGGCTACCCGGCGACCGGCCGGCTCACGCCGCAACCGGCTGCTGCACGGCCTCGGCCGCGGCCTTCAGGCGCCCCTGGATCTCCTCGCGCTGCATCCGCGAGATCACGAGCCGCTGCACCTGTGCGGTGCCCTCGAAGATCTGGAAGATCTTCGCGTCGCGGAACCACTTCTCCAGCGGGCACTCGGTGGTCTGCGAGTAGTCCCCGACCAGGTCCATGAGCGTCGTGGTGGCCCACATCGCCACGTCCCCGGCCTTCAGCTTGGACATCGAGCCCTGGCCGCCGGTCATGGGTAGGCCGGCCCGGCCCATCCACGCGGCCCGCCAGACGAGCAGCCGCGCCGACTCGATCTCGGTGGCGACGTCTGCGAGCACCTGCTGGTAGCGCTGCAGCTCGAGGACGGGTGTGCCGCCCTCGCTCTTGTCCTCGAGGTGCTCCATCGTCCACTCGTAGGCCGCGCGCGCGATCCCCAGCGCGCCCGCGCCGACCAGCGGCCGGGTCATCTCGAACGTCGCGAGCGCGCCCGACTGGCGGCCGGTCGACTCGCCCGAGCGCGCACGCTCGAGCTTCTTCTCGAGCTTGTCGAGCCCGCCGAGGAGGTTGTCCAGCGGGATGCGGCAGTCCTCGAGCACGACCTCGGCCGTCTGTGACGCGCGGATCCCCAGCTTGTCCTCCTTCTTGCCCTGGGAGATGCCGGGCGCGTCCTTGGGGACGACGAAGGAGGCCTGGCCGCGATGGCCCAGCTTCGGGTCGACGGTCGCGACCACAACGGTGACGTCCGCGATGCCGCCGTTCGAGATGAAGACCTTGGTGCCGTTCAGGACCCACTCGTCACCGTCACGCTTGGCGGTCGTGCGGAGCGAGGCGACGTCCGAGCCCGCCCCCGCCTCGGTCACCGCGTAGGCGCCCAGCTTGATGTCGTCTCCGATGCCCATGCACTCGGGGATCCACTTCGCGATCTGGTCGGGCGTACCCGACGACGCGATCCCGGCGACGGCGAGCGACGAGGCGCCGATCGCGAGCGCGAGACCGGCACAGCCCCAGTTGAGCTCCTCCTGATAGATGATGCCGTCGAGCCCGTCGTTGTCGGTGGCCATCTTCTGGATCCAGTCGAGCCCGCTGAGCTTCCACTTGCGGGCCTCGCCGATGACCGGCCACGGGACCTCCTGGCTGCGGTCGTAGTCGGCTGCCACCGGCCGCATGACCTCGACCGCGAAGCGGTGACACAGGTCGCGCCATTCGATCTGCTCGTCACTCAGCCGAAAGTCCACCCGTCTGCCTCCAGTCCGTGACCTCGCAACGCGCGCCGGCGGCCGGCGCCGGTTGACTGACCAGTCAATCCACGCTTGAGGATATCGCTCTTCCCGACCGATCGGTCAGTTGCGTGGGGTCGTCTGACGCGCCCGCTCGGCCGACTGGAAGGCGCGGCGTTCCCCGCTGCCGACTATTGCAGTTCAGGAGGCAGTGGGGAATGCGCGCCGACAGCCGGCCGAGCCGTCCGGCTCAGCGCGCCCGAGGCGGCCGGGGTGGAGGCGCGGCGTTCCCTGCTGCCGACTATTGCAGTTCAGGAGGCGGTAGGGAATGCGCGCCCGGCACCCCGGCCGAGCCGTCCGGCTCAGCGCTCCGCAGCTGGCGATATCGTGAGCCGCCGTGCCCCGGCGAACCCTCCTGCTCGCCGCAGCTGCGGCGGTCGCTCTCTCCGGCTGCTCGGTATCGGGGGACAATTCCTCTCAGATCGGGAGCGGTGTGAAGTCCAACACCAAGTCGGCCGCCTCCGACCTCGGATTCCCGGTCGCGGCCACGCGCTCCACCACCCGGGTGAGCGGCCGCGACCCGGTTGCCGACGCGGCCGGGGTGGCCACCGCGCTGTTCCCCTCGATCAGCATCGATACGCGCCCGACCGCGGTCGCGCTCGTGGACAAGGGGCGATGGCAGGACGCGATCGCAGCGGCCGTCCTC
>VAWV01000015.1 GCA_005883295.1 Actinomycetota bacterium | reverse complement strand
CATCCGCGTGAACCGACCGGACGGCGGAGAGCCACTCCGGCCAGCTCTCGACGTCGCGCAGCGCGTCGAGGCATCGCGCCGGGGTCGCCGCGATGGAACGCCCAGCCTGACCGCTCAACTTCTTGATCGCCACTGCGCCAGTTTGGCCCCTGCCACGCGCTTTCCAAACCGGCGGGCCCGGGGTAATGTGGGTCGGTGCGGCGCCTCGCGCTCATCCTGGCCACGCTAGGCGCGAGCGTCGCGGGCGCCCCCGCCGCGCAGGCTGTCGCTCCGATAATGCCGCTGTCGGACGTCCACGCCGGCATGCACTGCACTGCGCTGTCCGTCATCCACGGGACCACGATCTCGTCGTTCGACGCCGACGTGATCGATGTCGTGGACGGGCTGGGCCTCGACGGCCCGGCGATCCTCGTGCGGGTCTCGGGGCCGGCCGTTGACGGGACCGGGATCGGCCCCGGCTTCTCCGGCTCCCCGATCTACTGCGACGACTCGCACGGGGTGTCGCGGAACATCGGCGCAATCGCCTTCGGGCTGGGCGACTACGGGAACAAGCTCGCGCTCGCCACGCCGATCCAGGCCGTGATCGGCGAGCCCGTCACGCCCCCGGCCAGGATGCGGACGCTCAGCAGGCGCGAGAGCGCCTCGATCAGGCGGCTGGCCACACCGCTCACCGTCTCCGGGCTCACGCCGCTCCTCGCGCAGCGGCTGACGGCCGCCGCGCGGGCTCAGGGGGTGCCCGTCTACGCGAGTCCCGCCGGACCGCTCGGGAGCTTCCCGCGCCAGCAGCTCAGGCCGGGCGCGTCGGTCGCGGCCGGGCTGGCGAGCGGGGACCTCGGCTTCAGCGCGATCGGGACGGTCACGTACACCAACGGCAATGCGGTCTGGGCCTTCGGTCATCCGCTGGACGCAGCCGGCCGCCGGGCTCTCCTGATGCAGGACGCCTACGTCTACACCGTGGTGAACAACCCGAACGGCGACCTCGGAACCACCTACAAGCTCGCCGCGGCGGGGCACGACCTGGGAACCGTGACGGGCGACTCGCTGAACGCGATCACCGGTCTCGTCGGAGCCCTTCCGCCGATCACCGAGCTCACGATCCGCGCCGCCGACCTCGACACCGGGAAGGTGGAACACACCCGCGCCAAGGTGCCCGACGAGATAGCGCTCGGGCCGCCGAGCGGCATCTCGCCGCTCGGGATCGTGGCATCCACGGCGCTCGCCGATGCCGGGGTGCGCGTGCTGCAATCCGATCCGCTCCGCGAGACCGCGACCATGTGCGTCAGGGTCGCCGTCGACGGTCACGCACGCGTGCTCCGGTTCTGCAACCGGTACGTGGGCGACGGCTCGTTCTTCGGGAACGGCGGCCTCCTCGCCGCCTCAGATCTCGATTCCGCGACCGCCCTGCTCGACTCGGTGCAGTTCCCCGGTTTCCGCGTGCGGTCCCTGTCGGCGAGCCTCGACCTGCGCCGGGGGCTGGCTCAGACCTTCATGACGGGCGCAAGCGCACGGCGGAAGGTCGCCGCCGGGCACCGGCTGGGGGTGACCGTGCGCACGCTCATGCGCGGTGAGCGCCGCCGGTTCACGTTCAAGCTCAACGTGCCGCGCCACCTCCGGCCCGGCCGCTACCGGCTCACGCTCACCGGGCCCGGCCCGGACGGCACCGGCGGGGGCGGGGGCGGCCTCGCGGCGCTGCTCGCCGCGCTTCTCGGCGGGCCGGAGGGCGCCGGCGGCGGCCCGCCCGGCCCATCCGAGCTCGGTCCGGCGTCCTTCGCCGACCTCGCATCGCAGTTCGCGCGCATGGGCAAGTACGACGGGCTCGCTGCCACGTTCACGCGCGCGCGGCGGCGGCACCCACCGCACCGGCGGCTGCCAGCGCTCGTGGAGCGCGCCTATCGCAACTCCGCCCTGCGGATCGGCGGGCGGGTGACGATCCGGCTGCGCGTTACACGCCCCTAAGGCCTAGCGCGTGCTGACCGCGAAGAAGTCGCGGTCGTCGGGCGACAGATAGCGCAGCGCCGGCCTGGTCATCCCGGCAAGCAGCTTGCGCGCTCCGCGGCCGCCCGTCTTGCGGTACGAGTTGAGGGTCACCCAGTACGAGTTGATGTCCAGCTCCATCGCCCGCACCGCTCCCCCGTGGATCAGGATCCGCGCCAGCCCGCGGACGGTCTGGTCCGGGGCCGCCGCATAGATCAGGTTCCCGCGGCGGTCGACCCCCAGGCCCGAGCGCCAGACCATCACCGAGCCGCCCACCGCCACGCCCCACGCCGGTCCGTTGTCGAGGTTCGGATTGGGCCGCCCGTGGTCCACGATCAGCGGCAGGTTCTGGCGGGCGAACGTCACGCCGGGGCCGGGCCGCACCCCGCCGTTCCACGTCCGTACATCCATGCGGCCGTTCGCGAGCCGCACGACCGTGGCCACCCCCGGCTCCATCGGCTCGAAGAGGCGGCCGTGCACGAAGTACCCGCCGCCGCCGTCCTTGTGCCGGAAGCCGCTGTTGAACGTGGCGAGCAGCGACCCGCGTGCCGCGAACGGGACCTCGCTCGGCCCTCCCCCGGCGACCGGTGGCTCCTGTATCCCCGAGTAGAGCGACACGGTCGCGCGGCGCGAGCTGATCCACGCCAGCCCTGCCACGACCCGCGGATAGCTCGGGTCCGGGCGGTAGGTGGTCACGAGGAGGGGCGGCACGGCCAGTCCCGCGAACCGCGCCTGGGTGGCGTGCCACACACCCTCGCCCGCGAGCCGCGGGTGCATCACGGGGCGGACCGTGGGCGGACGGTCCCGGCTCATGCGCCGCAGCTCGCCCGCAGCCGCCCCGCGGACTCCGACCGACGGCAGGCGGACCAGCGCCGGCCCGCCCTTCGAGGGAGCATCGATCGAATAGAAGAAGGTCTCGATCTGCGAGACGAGGCTGGCGCCGCCGTTGTCGCGCAGCCACTCCACCGACCTGATCGCGAGGCTCGAGTTGGATCGCCGCGTGACGGCCCCCACGTAGGAGGACATCGCCAGCACGAGCGTGAAGATCGCCGCGGTGGTCGCGACCGCCATGGCCCGCCGGCCGAGCGAGGCCCGCACGCGTCGGCGCGGATCGCGTGGCGAGCCGTGGCGCACGCGGCGCCAGGCGCGCAGCGCCGCCCACCACAGCACCCGGGCAGCGAGGAAGGCGAGGGCCATGACGCCGCCGAGTCCGACGCCCGGACGCAGCGCCAGCGCGACCAGGGCGACGAGCGCAGCGGCCGCGGCGAGCTCGACCGACGGACGGCGTCGCGAGCGCCGACCGCCCGTCCGCACGCGTGTTCCCGCCGGGACCCAGGGGCTGCCCATCGGGCACAGGCTGGTGGACGCGTCTCAAGGGGCCCTTAACGGCGGCGCCGGGCCCGGCGCCGTCCACGGAATACGCTTGGTCTCGGTGACAGATCCCAGCTCGGCGCCGACGCAGCAGTCGCTTCAGCTGATCCTCGCGCGGAACCTGCTCTCGACCCTGTCGAGCCCGGCGTTCATCGTCGACGCCGCCGGGCACTCCCTGGGAATCGCATACGAGGAGACCAGGAAGATGCCCCTCTCCGAGTTGCGCACCCGGATGGGGCCGATCGACGCAGACGGCCATCCGATCGCCGAGGCGGAGCTTCCGACCGCGGTCGCCCACCGCGAGCGCCGCCCGGTGCACACGACGGCCACGGTGCGCATCGGCCAGGAGGACGAGCGCGTCCTGGAGATGCTCGCCCTGCCCCTGATCGGGCCAAATGACACCTACGAGGGCGCGGTGGGCATCTTCTGGCCCCGCGACGCCGAGCTCGAGTGAGCCGCGGATGAGGGTCCGGCTGTGGGGCACGCGAGGCTCGGTGCCCGCGCCGGGCGCCGGCACGGCGCGCTACGGCGGCAACACGTCGTGCGTTCAGGTCACCCTCTCCGACGGCACCACGATCGTGCTCGACGCGGGCACCGGGATCCGGGCCCTGGGCCTCGCGCTGGATCCGCCGCCCGGCCCCATCCACATCCTCCTCACCCACCTCCACCTGGATCACATCCAGGGGCTCCTGTTCTTCACGCCGCTGTTCAACCCGGGATGCGAGGTCACGGTCTGGGGACCGCCCACGGCCGGCTCGCTCGAGCGCTTGATCGGGCGCTACCTCTCAGCCCCGCTCT
Organism: Actinomycetota bacterium; assembly: GCA_005883295.1. Lineage (GTDB taxonomy): Bacteria > Actinomycetota > Thermoleophilia > Solirubrobacterales > Thermoleophilaceae > AC-37. The sequence goes on along the minus strand of VAWV01000015.1, from coordinate 5,150 downwards.
CGCCGGTCGAGGTGCGCGAGCTCCCGTCCGGCCCAGCGTTCCTGGCCTGCCCCGGTCCCGAGTGGCAGATCGGCCAGGCGCAGGTGCACGCCCGGCTCGTGCTGCATCGCGGTCCGACGCTCGGGTACCGGATCGTCGATGGTGAATCGTCGCTCTGCTACCTGCCCGACCACGAGCCCGCACTCGCGGAGTCGCTCGATCACGTGGAGGACGAGTGGATCTCCGGCCTCGGCGTGGCGCGCGACGCCTCGCTGCTGATCCACGACTGCCAGTACACGGACCAGGAGTACGCGATGCACCGCGGCTGGGGCCACAGCCGCTTGAGCGACGCGCTCGACTTCGCGACGCGCTCGGGCGCCAAGCGAACGCTGTTCTTCCATCACGACCCGCTCCACACCGACGCGCTGCTCGACGAGCTCGGCGAGCAGGCGGCCGATCGCTGGCGCGAACGCGGCGGCGGCGAAGGGGCGATCGCGATGGCGATGGAGGGCGGCGAGCTGCAGATCTGAGCGGGTCCGATACCGAACGCCGTACCGCGGGTTCTACCGTTACGCGCTTGCTCACTCGATCCCGCATCCGCCCTGGGCGCCGCGGACCCCTAGCCGTGGCCGCCTCCATCGCCGCGGCGACCGCCGCCCTGGCCGCGCCCGCCGGCGCCGGCGCGATCACCGACTCGGTGAGCCAGAACTGGGCCGGCTATGCCGTAACCGGCGCCCACTACCAGCGCGTATCGGGGACCTGGGTCGTGCCGACGGTGCACTGCACCGTGGGCCGCAAGAGCTACTCGGGCGTATGGGTCGGGCTCGGCGGTTTCAGCACCAGCTCGCAGGCAATCGAACAGATCGGCACCGACCAGAACTGCGGGAAGCGCGGAAAGACGAAGTACTCGGCGTGGTACGAGCTGATCCCCGACGACCCGGTGACGGTGAAGATGAGCATCCAGCCCGGCGACAAGGTCAGCGCAAGCGTGACGGTGAGCGGTCACACGGTGAAGCTCCACATCAAGAACCGGAGCCGGAAGACCGCCTTTAGCGCGACCAGGCAGATGTCGTCGCCGGACGTTACCTCGGCCGACTGGATCGTCGAGGCGCCATCGTCCTGCGACGCCCAGAACAACTGCTCGACAGTACGGCTGGCGAACTTCGGGGCAGTCCCGGTCGCGAGCGCCTTTGCGACAGCAAACGGCGGCCGCGCGCACGGGATCTCGAAGGGCGGGTGGACCGTCACCCGCATGCGGCTCAGCGACCCGGCGGGCGGCGGCGCGACCACTTCGGGCCTCTCCTCGAACGGCACGGTGTTCAAGGTCAAGTACCGGGAGCAGGCCCGCTCGCGTCGCATCGCAAAGGCGTCGCACAACCCGAGCCGCCGGCCTGCCTGACCGGACGCGTTCGGCCCGAACCCGGGAAGATCCGGGGCCGATGGACACCCGCTTCAGAGGCCGACTCCTCGCCATCGCCGCACTCGGGTTCGCCGGACGGGCCGTCTTCGCGCTGACCAGCGGCTCGGACGGGCTCGTGCGCGCCGGTGACCCGCGCTTCTTTCATCAGACGGCGAACCTCCTGGCGGACGGGCACGGCTACATCAGCCCGGTCTTCTGGTTCGCCAACGGATCGTCGGCGGCGGCCACCGAGCACCCGCCGCTGTGGTCGGCGGTACTCGCCCTGTTCTCCGTACTCGGGGGCAGGAGCGTGCACGCTCACCAGCTCGTGGGCTGTGCCGTGGGAGCGGCCACGGTGGTGTGCGCAGGCGCGATCGGCCGGCGGCTCCGGGGCAACCGCGTCGGGCTGCTCGCCGCCACCGGGTGCGCCGCCTTCCCGGTTTTCGTGGCGATGGACGGATCGCTCATGAGCGAGCCCCTCTACGCCCTGTGCATGGCTCTCGTCGTACTCGCCGCCCTCCGTCTCGTCGCCGAACCGAGCCTGAGGCGAAGCGCGGTGCTCGGCCTGGCCATCGGGCTCTGCACCCTCGTCCGTTCGGAGGCGATCCTCCTGGTGGCCCTCGCGGGTGCACCGGTCGCGCTCATGCTCCGCGAGCGGCGCGGGCTGCACGTGGCCGTGGTGGGCGCGGTCGCGATCCTGACCATCGCACCCTGGTGCGTGAGGAACTCCCTGGAGCTGGACCACCCGATGCTGGTGTCGAGCGAGGACGGCTCTGTGCTCGCGGGGGCGAACTGCGCGCGCACCTACTCCGGCTACAGCCTCGGATACTGGCGCGCCGACTGCCTGCCGCGGGCGCACGACCGCAACGCGGCCACGGCGTCGGTCCGGCTGCGAGGCGTCGGGCTCCGCTACGCGCGCGACCACGCGCACCGGCTCCCCGCGGTCGCCGCGGTACGCGTGCTGCGCACCTTCGGCCTCTGGCAGCCCCAGCGGCTCGTCTACTTCGCCGAGGGACGGAAGCTGCCCGGCCGTCTCCCTGCCGTGGCGGCCGGTTGGGCGATCCTCGCGCTCGCCGTGGCGGGAGGGTTCGTGCTGGGCCGCGCCGAGCGCAGGCGCCTGTTGCTCCTCCTGGCGCCCGTCGCGCTCGCGGTGATCACGAGCCTGATCGCCTTCGGCTATCCGCGCTTCCGCTACGCCGCCGACGTGTCGCTCATCCTCCTGGCCGCGATCGCCGTGGAGTGGGCGGTCGCCCGCTACGGCAGCCGCGCCACCCACCGCACCGAGCTCGCTGCGGCCCCGAGCAGGAGGACCAGGCCGGCGACCGCGAAGGCGGCCGTCGTCTCGTGGCGCACCTTCCTCTGGCCGAACCGCGAGCCGAGCGACCGGTAGATCGCCGAGAGCCGTCCCGAGTCCTGGGCGGTGAAGGCCCGGCCTCCCGACACCTGTGAGATCTTCCTGAGCGACGCCGGGTCGGGCTGCACCACGATCGGCGGGCCAAGCCCCGGGTTCGGCACCACACCCTCGCCCGTCCCCAGGCTCACCGTGTAGATCGGGACGTGCGCACGCCGGGCGACGCCCGCAACGCCGATCGGATCGACGCCTGTGGTGGTCGCGCCGTCGGAAAGGAGGACGATCGCAGCGGGGGGCCGATGGCCGGGCTTGCCTGTCCGGTTGATCAGGTCCAGCGCGACCTGCAGGGCGTCACCGGTGGCGGTCGCCCCGTCGGCCTCCTGCTGGTCGATCACCGCCCGCGCGTCGCCGCGGCTGCGGGTGGGAGCGAGCACCTGATCGGGCGCGTCGGAGAACGTGACCACGCCCACCTGCACGACGGACGGCAGCTGGCTGAGAAACGTGTGCGCCGCGTCCTTCGCCGCGGTCAGGCGGTCGGGGTCCACGTCGGTGGCGAGCATCGACCGCGAGTGGTCGGTGACCACCACGATCGTCGCGCGATCGACCGCCACCGCCACGCTCCGTCCGGGCTTCGCCAGCGCGAGGCCGAGCGCCGCCAGCGCGGCCAGGAGCAGCGCCGCGGGCACGTGCCGTCGCCAGCGCGGAGCCGCGGCCGCCGCCAGCTTCAGCGCGGGCACGCCGGTGAAGCGCAGCGCGTAGCGGGTGGCGGACCGGCGGCGGGCGACGTAGCCGAACAGGGCAAGCGGCAGGAGCAGGAGGCTCCACAGCATCTCGGGAGCGCCGAAGCTCACCGCAGCCCGCTCCCCAGCTCTCGGAGCCAGTCGCCGCGCGTGGACAGGACGACGTGGTTCACGCGCAGCCGGCGCAGGTCGCTCGCCACCCGCGCCCGCGCCTCCGCCTCGATCGCGGCGAAGCGGGCCCTCACGGAGCGCCGCGAGGTGTCGATCTCGATCCGCTCGCCGGTCTCGGGGTCGATGAGCGCCAGGTGACCCATCGCCGGCACCTCGGCCTCCCGCGGGTCGCGAACCTCGATCGCCAGCACCGAGTGCCGCACGGCGACGGAGCCCATCGCCGCGGTCCAGTCCTCCTGGTCGCGGAAGTCGGATATGACGACGACGAGGCCCGGCTGCCTCGCCACCTGCCCCACCCGGACCAGGGCGTTCGCGAGCGCTCGCGGGTCGCCGGCGCCGTCGGGCGCCACGCCCTCGCCCAGGCGCCTGCGCAGCGCCACGAAGCCGGGCCTCGACGCGCGCGGCCGGCTCAGCCGCGGTTCACCGCAGCCAAAGGAGAGGAGGGCCACACGTCCGGCGCGGCGGATCGCGGCGCGGCCGAGGGCGAGCGTGGCCCCATCGGCCACGTCGATCTTCAGCCGGTCGGCGGTACCGAAGGCCATCGACGGCGAGACGTCGAGCAGGATCCACGTGGTCAGCGTGCGCTCCGGCACGTGGAGGCGCACGTGCGGCTGACCTGTCCGTGCGGTGGCCGCCGGGTCGATCTGGCGCACGTCGTCGCCCACCTGGTACGGGCGTAGCTGCGCCAGCTCGGTCCCCACCCCGAGCCCGGCCGCGCGCCGATCCCCGGGGAGCGCACCCGACGCCCGCCGCGCGACCACCAGGTCGAGCGCCTCAAGCAGCCGCTGCGGCATCGGACCCGGGCCCTGCCGGGCCGCGGGGGGGACTGGCTCGACCGCGCTCACGCCGCCGTGGCGCCTCCCAGCCGCTCCAAGCGCGGCTCAGGGACCGCGGCGAGCACCCGCTCGAGCAGGGCGTCGGCTGCCACGTCCTCCGCGAGAGCGTCGTAGGAGAGGACGATCCGGTGACGCAGCACGTCGGGCGTCAGGTCGCGGATGTCGGTGGTCGAGACGTAGCCGCGGCCGCGGAGCAGGGCCAGCGCCCGGCCGCCCTGCACGAGGCCGATCGGGCCACGCGGGCTCGCGCCGTAGTCGATGTAGCGCGCGATGTCGGCGAGGCCGTAGTCGCTGGGATTGCGCGTGGCGTCGGCGAGGGCGACCGCGTAGCCGATTACGTCGCGGTCCACGAGCACCGCGCCGCTCACGCGCCGGTAGCGCTCGAGGTCCTCCAGGGTCAGCCGCTCGCGCACCTCGGGCTCCTCGCCGAGCGAGCGCCCGACCACCGCGGCCTCCTCACCCATCGACGGGTAGTCGACCAGCACCTTCATGAGGAAGCGGTCCACCTGCGCCTCGGGCAGCGGGTAGGTGCCCTCGGCCTCGATCGGGTTCTGCGTGGCCATCACGAGGAAGGGCCGCGGGACCTGGAAGGTCTGGCCGCCGATCGTCACCTGCTGCTCCTGCATCACCTCGAGCAGCGCCGACTGCACCTTCGCCGGGGCGCGGTTGATCTC
>VAWV01000014.1:14735-21459 GCA_005883295.1 Actinomycetota bacterium | reverse complement strand
ACCGCACCGCGGAGGACAGGCGGGCCAAGCTCGCCCGCCTGCGCGCCGACGGTGTGGATCCCTATCCGCACTCGTTCCCGGGGGTGCAGCCGATCGCCGAGGTGCACGCCGCGCACGACGACCTGGAAGCCGGCGCGGAGACGGACGCCCGCTACCGCGTGGCCGGGCGCCTGTCCGCCCGGCGGGGGCACGGAAAGGCGGCCTTTCTCGACCTGGTCGACCGCTCCGGACGCATCCAGCTCCACGCGCGCGAGGACGTGATCGGCGCCGACGCGTTCGAGCGGCTCACCTCGCTCGACCTGGGCGACCTGGTCGGCATCGACGGGACGGCGTTCAAGTCGCGCCGCGGCGAGCTCTCGCTCCGTGTGGAGGACTTCACGCTGCTCGCCAAGTCCCTGCGCGCCCCGCCGGACAAGTTCCACGGGCTCGAGGACGTGGAGACGCGCTACCGCCACCGCGAGCTCGACCTGATCGCCAACGACGAGACCCGCGAGCTGTTCATCATGCGCTCGCGGGTGATCGCGGCGATCCGCCGCTTCCTGGACGAGCGGGGGTTCCTGGAGGTGGAGACGCCCGTCCTCCAGCCGCTCTACGGCGGGGCGCTGGCCCGGCCGTTCACGACCCACCACAACGCGCTCGACCGCGACCTCTTCCTGCGGATCGCCACCGAGCTCTACCTCAAGCGCCTGATCGTGGGCGGGCTGGAGCGCGTCTACGAGCTGGGGAAGGACTTCCGCAACGAGGGCGTCTCGCAGAAGCACAACCCCGAGTTCACGATGCTCGAGTGGTACGAGGCCTACGCCGACTACGAGGACGCTGCGCGCCTGCTCGAGGAGCTCGTGTCCGAGGTGGCGGCGCAGGTGGGCTACGAGGGCGACCTGGACCTCACTGCCCCCTGGCGCCGCGTGACGCTGCGCGAGGCGATCCGCGAGGTCACCGGCGTGGACATCCTCGAGCGGCGCGGCGACCGCGACGCCCTGCACGTGGCCGCCGCCGGGCGCGGGTTCGAGCTGGATCCGGACGAGTCGTGGCCGAAGATGGTCGACTCGCTGCTGTCCAAGCACGTGGAGCCCACGCTGGAGAAACCGACCTTCGTCAAGGACTACCCGGTCGAGCTCTCGCCGTTCGCCAAGGCGCACCGCTCCGAGCCGGGACTGGTCGAGCGGTGGGAGTGCTTCGCCAGGGGCATCGAGATCGCCAATTCGTTCACGGAGCTGAACGACCCCGACGAGCAGCGCGCGCGCTTCGAGGACCAGCTCCGGCAGACGGCCGCCGGCGACGAGGAGACGCAGCCCTTCGACGAGGACTTCCTGCGCGCCCTCGAGCACGGGATGCCCCCGACCGGGGGAGCCGGGTTGGGGATCGACCGCTTGATGATGGTCCTCTCCGGGAGGACCTCGATCAGGGAGGTCGTGCTCTTCCCGGCGATGCGGACCTGACCGCCTCCGGCGGGCGCTCGACCTGACCCCCCCGCGACGCCCAGCGTGACGAGTGTCACGGCGTCAACTCGCGCGGATTCGCGGGGCCTTCCGAGGGGTACCTAAACGCACGCAATTAGCGTGAAACGACCCGGCGGAAAGGGGGGTGCGTAGTACAGATCGAGCGGGTCTCCAGGCGGAAATTCGCAGGGGGCCCGTTGCTAGACTCAGCCATCTCCCGGGCGGTCGGAGCCAGGGATCTATTCAGGCTCGGCGAACTTGCCGATACCGAACAGGACCCAAGCCCCGAACCTTCCGGGGACCCCGACAGAAAGACCGCACCGTGTTCGAGCGCTTTACCGAACGGGCCCGCCAGGTGGTCGTCCTGGCCCAGGAGGAGGCCCGGATCCTCAAGCACAACTACATCGGCACCGAGCACATCCTGCTGGGACTCCTTCGCGAGGAGGAGGGCCTCGCAGCGCGCGTGCTCGAGTCGCTCGACATCACGGTGGAGCGCGTCCGCGCCCAGGTGGTCCGCATCGTCGGGTCCGGTGAGGAGGTCACCTCCGGGCAGATCCCGTTCACCCCGCGCGCGAAGAAGGTTCTCGAGCTCGCGCTGAGAGAGGCGCTCTCGCTGGGCCACAACTACATCGGCACCGAGCACATCCTGCTCGGCCTCGTGCGTGAGAACGAGGGCGTCGCGGCCCGCATCCTGCTCGACTTCGACGCCGACTCCGAGAAGATCCGCAACGAGGTCATCCGGATGCTCTCCGGGCCGGGCGGCAGGCGCCAGCAGGGCGCCGGCGCGGGCCAGCAGGGCGAGGGCAAGAAGTCGTCCAAGCTGCTCGACCAGTTCGGCCGCAACCTCACCCGCCTCGCCGCCGAGAGCAAGCTCGACCCTGTCGTCGGCCGGGAGACCGAGATCGAGCGGATCATGCAGATCCTCTCGCGGCGGACCAAGAACAACCCCGTGCTCATCGGGGAGCCCGGCGTGGGCAAGACCGCCGTGGTGGAGGGCCTGGCCCAGCGCATCACGCACGGTGAGGTGCCGGAGCTGCTCAAGAACAAGCAGATCTACACGCTCGACCTGGCCGCCCTGGTGGCGGGCTCGAAGTACCGCGGCGAGTTCGAGGAGCGCCTGAAGAAGGTGATGAAGGAGATCACCCAGCGCGGCGACATCATCCTTTTCATCGACGAGCTCCACAACCTCGTCGGCGCCGGCGCGGCCGAGGGCGCGATCGACGCAGCCTCGATCCTCAAGCCGGCGCTCGCCCGCGGCGAGCTGCAGACGATCGGCGCCACCACCCTCGACGAGTACCGCAAGTACCTCGAGCGCGACTCGGCGCTCGAGCGGCGCTTCCAGCAGATCCGGGTGGACCAGCCGACGATCGAGGAGACCGAGCAGATCCTGAAGGGGCTGCGCGAGCGCTACGAGCAGCATCACCGGGTGGAGATCTCGGACGAGGCCCTGCACGCGGCCGCCGAGCTCGCCGACCGCTACATCTCGGATCGCTTCCTGCCCGACAAGGCCATCGACCTCGTCGACGAGGCGGCCTCGCGCATGCGCATCAAGTCGATGACCGCGCCTCCGGTCTACCGCGACCTGGAGGAGGACATCGAGCGCACCCGCCGCGAGAAGGAGGCGGCGATCGAGGCGCAGGAGTTCGAGAAGGCGGCCAACCTCCGCGACCAGGAGCGGCAGCTGACCAACAAGAAGCGCCAGCTCGAGGAGCAGTGGCGCGCCGGCGAGTCCGGCGAGCGCCCCTCGATCGGCGAGGACGAGATCGCGGACATCGTCTCGATGTGGACGGGCATCCCGGTCTTCAAGCTCACCGAGGCCGAGACACAGAAGCTCATGCGGATGGAGGACGAGCTGCACAAGCGCGTCATCGGGCAGCAGCCCGCGATCGAGGCCGTGTCGAAGGCGATCCGGCGCTCGCGGGCCGGGCTCAAGGACCCCAAGCGTCCAACCGGTTCGTTCATCTTCCTCGGCCCTTCGGGGGTCGGCAAGACCGAGCTCGCCCGCACGCTCGCCGAGTTCCTGTTCGGCGACGAGGAGGCGATGGTCCGGATCGACATGTCGGAGTACATGGAGAAGCACTCCGTGTCGCGGCTGGTCGGCTCGCCGCCTGGCTACATCGGCTACGACGAGGGCGGCCAGCTCACAGAGGCCGTGCGGCGCAAGCCGTACTCCGTGCTGCTCCTCGACGAGATCGAGAAGGCGCATCCGGACGTCTTCAACATCCTGCTCCAGATCCTGGAGGACGGGCGGCTGACCGATGCGCAGGGTCGCACGGTGGACTTCCGTCACTCGATCGTGATCATGACCTCGAACATCGGGGCGGCGGAGATCGCCAAGAACACCGGCATCGGGTTCACGATCGGCGACGACACCGGCATCACCTACGACGACATGAAGAACCGGATCATGGGCGAGCTCAAGAAGCTCTTCCGTCCCGAGTTCCTCAACCGGATCGACGAGGTCATCGTCTTCCACAAGCTCACCCGCGACGAGATCAAGGAGATCGTCGAGCTGCTGCTGCGGCGGATCCGCGAGTCGATGGCGGAGCGCGAGCTGTCCCTCAACCTGTCCGACGACGCCAAGGATCTGCTCGTGGAGAAGGGTTGGGATCCGACGATGGGCGCGCGGCCGCTGCGGCGCGCCATCCAGCGCTACATCGAGGACCCGCTCGCCGACGAGGTGCTGCGCGCGGAGAACATGAAGCCTGGCTCCACCGTGGAGATCGACCGCGGCGAAGGGCCGGCGGACGGCGAGGATCCCGAGGTGAAGATCAGCATCAGCGCGCCGCCGGCGGGCAAGACGCGCGAACCGGTCGGCGTCGGGGCCAAGGGCGAGGCGGCCGAGGAAGGCGGCGACGGCCGCGGGCTGCCCGACGGCTCGGGCGGAGGCGACCTGCCGGATGAACCGGAGGTCCTGCCCGACGTGCCAGACGCCCCGCCCGCCGACGACGAGCCGGGCCCGCCCACCGAGCGCTAGCTCGCCGGCGTGACCGCGGCCAGCCTGCCCGCCGCCACTCGCATGGGGCGGGTTGACCTCACGGTCGCGGACGCGGACCGCGAGCGCAGGTTCTACCGCGAGGTGATCGGGCTGCCGGACGAGCTCGGGCTGGTCGGGTTCCACGGGGACCCCGCGGCCCGGGCGCCCGACCCGCACGCGACGGGCCTGTTCCACATGGCGATCCTCCTGCCGACGCGGCGTGACCTCCGGAGGGGAACGGGATCGAGATCTACCGCGACCGCCCACGCGAGCAGTGGCCGCGAGCGGGGGACGGGGTCCGGATCGACACCCTGCCGCTCGATCTCGAGGATGTGCTGCGCGAGCTCGACGGCGATCCGGGCGACCCGGGAGCGGTGCCCGCCGCGACGACGGTCGGGCACGTGCACCTGAAGGTGTCCGACATCGCCGCCTCGGAGGACTTCTATACGCGGGTGCTCGGCTTCGACGTGATGGCGCACATGCCGAGCGCATCGTTCGTGTCGGCCGGCGGCTACCACCATCACCTGGGGATGAACGTGTGGCACAGCCGCGGCGGGCCGATGCCGGCGCCCGGCGCGCTCGGGCTGCGTTCCTACGAGGTCGTGCTGCCGGAGGCGGGCGACGTGGAGGTCGCGCACGACCGCCTTGCCGCCACCGGCGTGAAGGTGGAGCGCTCGAACGGCTCGGTGGCGGCCACCGACCCGTCCGGGAACCGCTTTCTCCTGCGCGCCGCCTGAGCCGTACCCGCAGGACCGCGCACCCGGTGCGCGAACATGGAGAAGCTCGACCGGCGTGATGAGCCTCCGCCGGTCGAGCGTTTTCATCTTCGGCTCGGTGTCCGGTCGCGGCCAGCGAGCGGTCGCAAGTGCATCGTTTCGGGGGGCGAAGCTCGTCCGCCTGCTTGCTTACCGTTGACGCCATGGCCGCCAGGACCGTCCACGCTTGTACCGAATGCGGCCACGAGAGCACCGGCTGGCTCGGCCGCTGCCCCGGCTGCGGCGAGTGGAACACGCTCGTCGAGGAGCGGGCGCCCGAGGCGCGTCCGGGCCCGCGGCGCAGCACGCGGGCGGCTCGCCCGGTTCCGCTCGCCGACGTGGCGGCGGCGCCGATCGAGCGGTTCGTAACCGGGATCGCGGAGCTCGACCGCGTGCTGGGCGGTGGGCTGGTTCCGGGCTCCCTCGTGCTGCTCGGCGGGTCACCCGGCATCGGGAAGTCCACGATCACCGCGAGCGGGCTGGGTCGCCTCGCTGCCGCCGGCCGTTCGGTCCTGTACGTGTCGGGCGAGGAATCGGCGGTCCAGGTCAAGCTTCGCGCCGAGCGGCTCGGTGCCGATGCGCTGCGGGTGCCGATCGTCGCCGAGACCGAGCTCGAGGTCGTGGAGGCCACGCTCGAGGCCGAGCGCCCCGACGTCTGCGTGATCGACTCAGTGCAGACGCTGCACGCTGGCGGCCTGTCGGGCGCAGCCGGCTCGGTGGGTCAGGTCCGCGAGGTGGCCGGACGCCTCGCGCGGATCGCCAAGGAGCGCGGCGTGGCCGTGGTGCTGGTGGGCCACGTGACCAAGGACGGCGCGCTGGCCGGGCCGCGGGTGCTGGAGCACCTCGTGGATTGCGTCCTTCAGTTCGAGGGCGACCGCGAGCGCACGTACAGGACGCTCCGCACTGTCAAGAACCGGTTCGGGTCCACGAACGAGGTCGGCGTGTTCGAGATGGCCGAGGACGGGCTGATCGAGGTGGTTGACGCGTCGGGGCGGTTCGTCGACGAGGCCAGCCGGGCGCCGGGCTCGGTCGTGCTCTGCGCGATGGAGGGGTCGCGGCCTCTCCTCGTCGAGGTGCAGGCACTCGTGGCGGAGAGCCCGCTGGAGGCGCCGCGGCGGGTGGCCAACGGGGTTGATCGCAACCGCCTCGCCCTCGTGCTTGCGGTGCTGGCCCGCCACGCCGGCCTCGGCCTTGGCTCGTGCGACGTGTTCGTGTCGGTTGCGGGCGGCGTGCGGGTCGACGAGCCCGGCGCCGACCTCGCCGTGGCGCTGGCACTCGCCTCGGCAGCGCGCGGCGTTGCGCTCGGCAGCGGTGAGCGGCCGCTGGCAGCGTTCGGCGAGGTCGGGCTCACAGGCGAGCTCCGCCACGCGCCGCACGCGGATCGCCGGTTGGCCGAGGCGGAAAAGTTCGGCCTGGACCGGGTGGTGGCGCCGTCGGATCGGGTCGGCACGTTGCGGGCCGCGCTTGCGGAGGCGCTGGGCGCGGATGGCGGCGATCAGCTCGCTGCGGCTGCCTGAGCGCCGGCCGCGCTGGAGGCCACTAAAGGGGGCGGG
>VAWV01000014.1:0-14668 GCA_005883295.1 Actinomycetota bacterium | reverse complement strand
GCCTCCGCCCGGGCCCTCCCTCTTACTTGCCCGGCCTGATCCGCCGCGGGCGGCTGGACACGCCGTGAGCTGACCGCCGCGCGCATCCACGACTCAGCCGCGATCGCGCTTTTCACGGAGAGAGCGGGCGAGTGTCGGGGGTGACCCCCCTCGGGACGACCGATGGCTCACCCCGTCCGGGCGATTGTGCGCTGCACCCGCCTCGGGATAGGACATTGGGCGATGCCGCGCCGCCGCCGCCAGCCCGACTCGTCAAACCTCCCCCGGCGTTGTCGCGCGACGGCGGCGGTGGCGGGCGTCGTGGGAGCGCTCATCCTGCTCGCGCCCGGTCACCCCTCCCGGGCGGCTGAGCCGTGCACCATCGCGTGGGACGGAGGCGCCGCGACCAAGCGCTGGCAGGACGATCCGAACTGGACCGGCGACCGCCAGCCCACCGACGGCGACACGGTGTGCATCGGGGCGGGCCGCGAGGTCGAGTTCGGTGGACTGCGCAGCACGATCGCCGCGGTGCGGGTCGATGGCTCGCTCACACTGCTGGCGAACGACCTCAGGATCGCCGGCCCCGCGGAGTCCGAGGTCACGGGTTCGTTTGCGGTCGCCGGCGCGCGCCTGCAACTCGACGGGGACCTGACCGCAGCCTCCTACAGCCACTCGAGCGGGATCGTGTTCGGCACCGGCGCGATCAGGACGCCCGACTTCCGCTGGACGGGAGGGAGCGAACACGGTTCCGGGCTGACGGAGGTCGTCCCCGGCGGTCCCGGCCTTGCGATGTCCGGCGGCAACCACACGCTCGACCAGACGCGGACGCTGAAGATCGACGCCGGCGCCGCCGGCACGTGGACGGCGGGCGACCTCGAGCTGAACGACCACGCGATCCTCGACAACCTCGGGGCGATCGAGATCCGCGGCGACCAGGACTTCGTTGGGTGCTGCGGGACCGCGCCTCAGGTCGTGAACGAGGCGGGGGCCACGATCCGCAAGACCGCGGGCGACGGCTCGACCAAGCTCACCTATCCCATGGCCAACGACGGGACGATCGACGTACAGACCGGGACGCTGTCGATCGAGGGCGGGAGCATTCCGGGCCGTTCTTCGTCCGGAGCGTTCGAGGTCCAGGACCGCGCGACCCTGCTGTTCCCCTCGGGACCGAACGCGCTTGGGTCGAGCTCCTCGATCGTCGCCCACGGGACCGGGCAGCTCCGGATCACCGGGGGCCAGACCTTCTTCACCGGCATCGTGGACGCGCCGGTCACGGTCGACGGGCCGGCCGCCTACGCGTTCTTCGACTCGCCGGTCACGCTGCCCGCGCTGCGCCTCAACCGCGGCTTCCTCGCCGGGTCGGCAACCGTCTCGACGCCGGACTTCGAGTGGACCGGTGGGAACCAGATCGGAAACGGCACCACCCGTATCGTGCCGGACGGTCCGGGTCTCACGATCTCCGCGGACGCGCCGCACACGATCGAGGACCGGCGGCTCGAGGTCGCCCGCGCCGCACGGGCCACATTCGCCGAGGGGAGCGTGACGATGTTCGGCGCTGCCGCGATCGAGAACGCGGGGCTCTTCGACGTGGCGGCCGACGTACAGCTGAGCGGGCCCTGCTGCGATCCCCGGTCGCTGATACACAACGCCGCCGCCGCGACGTTCCGCAAGAGCTCGGGCGAAGGCCGAGCCACGATCGGCGCCCGCTTCCGCAACGAGGGCACGATCGACGCTCTCGCGGGCACGCTCGACCTGGCGGGCGGACTCGATAGCTACTCGGACGGGCTTCTGGGTGAGGGGCGATACCTGGTTCGAGCCACGCTCACGTGGCCGAATGCACACGTGGTTCGAAACGCCGCGGCCATCGAGCTGGTCGGGCAGGGCGCGCGGATCGAGGACTCCTCCGGCGGGGACGCGCTTCGCGACCTCGCCTCCAACGAGGCGACCGGAGAGCTGACCTTGGCGGAGGGTCGGTCCCTGGCGCCGGGTGGAGTCCTCGCCAACGCCGGCATGGTCATGCTCCGCGGGGGCGCCACCCTCGCGCCGGCTGGCGCGTACACGCAGTCGGGGGGCGTCACCGCCTTCGTCGCTCAGGATGCCGTTCTGCGCCCGGGTGACCGGGCCGAGCTCACCGGCGGCGCGCTCACCGGTTCCGGCACCGTCGACGGCTCGCTGGTCAACGGCGGCCTGGTGGACCCCGGACTGGCGCCAGGCATCCTCACGGTCACGGGCGATTACTCCCAGACGCCGGCCGGCACGCTCGCCGTCCAGGTCGCCGACCCAGCCATCCACACCCGCCTGGACGTGGGCGGCCGGGCGCACCTCGCCGGGACACTGGACATCCAGACCGTTGCCGGCTACGAGCCCACCCCCGCCGCCGAGCTCGAGCTGGTCCGCCACTCGGGCGGGGACGGGGAGTTCGACTTGGTGCGGGGACTGGAGCCGGTCCCTGGGCAGAGCTACTCGCCGCCCGACTACGCGCCCGACGCCGTGTGGCTCCGGCCCGGAACGGTGCCTGAGGCCTCGATCGGCGACGCCGCGGTCGCCGAAGGCGACACGGATGGCGCGGTTGCGACCTTCCGCGTCTCCGTCTCGCCCATCCCGACACGGACCGTGCGGATCGGCTGGCGCACGGCGGACGGCACCGCCAGCTCGCGCACCGACTATGAGGCCTCCAGCGGCACGGTCGCGATCCCGCACGGCACCAGCACGACGGACATCCAGGTCCCGATCCATGGTGACAAGGCCCATGAGGGCGACGAGACCTTCTCGGTCGAGCTGTCCGCGCCGTCCAACGCCACGCTCGGCAGGGACCGCGGGACCGCCACCATCCTCGACGATGACTCGGAGCAGCCGCCCAAGCCGCCGACGAAGCCCCCGACAAAGCCCCCGGTCAAACCGCCCCAGAAGCCCCCCACGGGCAAGCCGCCGCCGCGGGGGCCAAGCGCCCGGCCGCCCCGCCGCCGCTGCGTCGACCACCTGGCGCCCACGAGCCGTCTCAACGCGGGCCGCGCTGGGGTCAAGGCCAGCCGCGGCAGGCTCCAGATCCGCGGCACCGCGCGGGACCGCGGCTGCGCGGGCCTCGCCAGGGTCTCGGTCACGGTGGCCCTCCACAGCCACCACCGCTGCCGCTTCCTGAAGCGAAGCCGGCGGCTCGGCAAGCCGGTCAAGTGCCGCCGGATCCAGTGGATCACGGCCCGCGGGACCGCCCACTGGCGGCTGCTTCCCCGGCGCCGCCTGCCAACCGGCCGCCAACGTCGAGAGGCTCCTGTTGGCCCAGGACAGAACCTTCCGCCTACGCTGAAAGACCTCTGAACGGGGCCGCTCGCGGCCCGGAAAGGGGTCCGTTTCCCGGTAGAATGGGCCCAATGCAGCACGCCGGGGACGAGGTCGCCGACCTGGAGCACCGCCAAGAGCCCCGGCTCGTCAAGGCGCTCGAGATGGTGGCGCCGGGGTCCGCCTTAAGAGAGGGCATCGATCACATCCTGCACGCCCGGACGGGTGCGCTGATCGTCATCGGGAGCAACGACGACCTCTCGTTCCTGTACTCGGGCGGGATCAAGATCGACGTGGACTACACGCCCGCGCTGCTCTACCAGATGGCCAAGATGGACGGCGCGATCGTGCTCTCGGAGAACGCCACCAAGATCGGCTGGGCGAACGTCCAGCTGATGCCGGATCCCACGATCCTGTCGCTCGAGACCGGCACCCGGCACCGGACCGCGGAGAGGGTCTCCAAGCAGACCGGGGCGCTCGTGATCGCCGTCTCCCAGCGGCGGGACGTGGTCTCGCTCTACATCGAGGGCGGGAAGTACGTGCTCGAGGAGATCCCGGTGGTCCTGGCCAAGGCCAACCCGGCGCTGGCGACCCTCGACAAGTACCGGACCCGGCTCGAGCAGGTCTCGACCCGGCTCACGGCCCTGGAGTTCGAGGGCGGTGTCACCCTCCACGACGTCCTGACCGTTCTTCAGCGGGCCGAGCTGGTCACCCGCATGGCGGTGGAGATCGAGCGGTACATCGTCGAGCTGGGCACGGAGGGACGCCTGATCGAGATGCAGCTCGAGGAGACCATGGTCGGCGCCGCGGGCGACAAGGCCGCGCTCGTCCACGACTACCTCGCCGACCCCTCGGAGGAGGGGTTCGCGATGGTGCTGGACCAGCTCGCGCGACTACCGCACGAGGACCTGCTTGACTTCGGGCGCCTGGCGGAGCTGCTGGGCTACGACAGGAAGCTCAACACGCTCGATCATCCGGTCTCCCCGCGCGGGTACCGGATCCTGGGGCGCGTGCCGCGGCTGCCGAAGCTCGTGATCCATGCGATCGTGCGTGAGTTCGGGGGGCTCGACGAGATCCTTGCGGGGACCGACGGGGAGCTCGAAGCAGTGGAGGGAGTGGGAGATATGCGGGCGAAGGACATCCGCGAGGGGCTTCGCCGCCTGCAGGAGATCAACCTCGTGGACCGCTATCTGCAAACCTGACCCAAGTAGAAAGAGGGGAGCAAACCATTTCCGAAGCAGAGTGGGAGCAGACAATCGAGGTCTTCGAGCGTGAGACGCCTCACGAGGAATACGACATAGGCGATCACGTCGTCTACCCCCACCACGGGGCGGGGAAGATCCTCAAGAAGGAGATGAAGGGGGTCCTCGGCGAGAAGCGCGAGTACCTGACCATCAAGATCCTCCACAACGACATGACCGTGATGGTTCCGTACGAGAACGCGGGCAGGGCGGGCCTCCGGCGCGTAATCGACGACGAAGCCGTGCAGAAGGTCCTGTCCGTTCTGCGAGACGACGTGAGCTCGATGCCGAAGAACTGGAATCGGCGGTTCAAGCACAACCGCGACAAGATCAAGACCGGTGACGTCTACGAGCTCGCGGAAGTCGTCCGGAACCTCGCGATCCGGGAGTCCGACAAGGGCCTCTCGACCGGCGAGAAGCAGATGTACACGCGCGCGAAGAAGATCCTCGCTTCTGAGCTGATGTACGCGCTCGACATGGAGGAAGGCGAGGCCGAGGACCACCTCGACAGCCTCATCGCCGACGCCCACGCCGAGCGCAACGGGGCGCCCGCGGCAGCGGGCTAGCGCCGGCGGAAGATTGGCGGTCGTCGGGATCGTTCCCGCCGCCGGCCGTGGTGAGCGACTTGGGCAGAATGTGCCCAAGGCGTTCACCGCATGCGCCGGACGGCCGCTGATCGACTGGTCGCTCGAGGTGCTCGAGTCCGTCTGCGACCGCGTGGTGGTGGCCGTCCCGCCGGGCTACGAGACAGGGCCGGACCGGGTCACGGGCGGCGCCTCGCGGTCGGAGTCCGTGTGGCTCGCCCTCGCCGCGGCTCCGGAGGCTACGGTCGCGGTCGTGCACGACGCCGCCCGGCCGCTGGTCACGCGCGAGCTCGTGGAGGCCTGCATCGCCGCCCTCGGCGAGGGCTTCGACGGCGCGGTCGCCGCCGCCCGCGCGAGCGACACGATCAAGGAGGCCGGCGACGACATGCGGGTGGTGCGGACGCTCGACCGCTCGCGCCTGTGGGCGATCCAGACGCCCCAGGCCTTCGTCGCCGACGTGCTGCGGAGGGCCCTGGACGGCGGCGACCTGACCTCCGCGACCGACGACGCGGCGCTGGTCGAGGCGGCGGGCGGCTCGGTCCGGGTGGTGGAGGCGCCCCCGGAGAACATCAAGGTCACGAGCGCGGTCGACCTCCGGTTCGCGGAGCTCCTGCTGTGCTGACCGACCTGCACGTCCACCTGCGCGGCGACGAGCTCGAGAACACGGCCGCCGACCACTTCACCGCCTCCAACGCGGAGCGCTACCTCGAGATCGCGCAGGAGCGCGGCATCGGGTACCTCGGCGTGTCCGAGCACGTCTACCGGTTCCACCAGGCGCTGTCGGTGTGGCAGCACCCGTTCTGGGTCGAGAACGCGACGGACGACCTCGACGAGTACTGCGCGTTCGTGCGCAGGGAGACGGACCTGCGCCTGGGGATCGAGGCCGACTTCGTGCCCGGCCGCGAAGACCGCGTGGCCAACCTCCTCGACGGGCGCGACTGGGACTACGTGATCGGGTCGGTCCACTTCCTGCTCGACCGGGCCGTGGACATGCGCGGCGAGTGGGACGTGTGGCGCTCCGCGGATCCCGAGAAGGTGTGGCGGCGCTACTTCGAGACCCTCGGGGAGGCCGCGCGGACCGGGATGTTCGAAGTGCTCGCCCATCCCGACCTCGTGAAGATCTGGGGGAGGGAGTCGCCGCCGCCCGGCGGCGACCTGCGCCGCTTCTACGATCTCGCCATGGACGGGATCGCCGACTCCGACGTGGCGATCGAGGTGTCGACGGCCGGCCTCCGAAAGCCCGTCGGCGAGATCTATCCGGCGCCCGCCTTCCTCGAGATGTGCCTCGAGGCCGGCCGGCCGGTCGCGCTCTCGTCGGACGCCCACGGGCCGAACGACCTGGGGCACCGCTACGACGAGGCGATCGAGCTCCTGGGCTCGATGGGCGTGAGCGAGCTGGCGACGTTCGACCGTCGCGAGCGCCGCATGGAGCCGCTCGGTTGAGCGAGCGCTCGGGGATCGGATACGACTCGCATCGTCTGGTGGAGGGGCGCCCCCTGATCCTCGGGGGAGTGGTGATCGAGAACGCCGGCCGCGGCCTCCTGGGTCACTCCGACGGGGACGTTCTGGCGCACGCGGTCATCGACGCGCTGCTGGGGGCCGCCGGCCTGGGCGACATCGGACAGCACTTCCCGGACACCGACGAGCGCTACGCCGGAGCCGACAGCATCGACCTGCTGGGGCAGGTCAACGGGTTCCTGAACGAGCATGGCTGGCGAGTGGTGCACGTCGACGCCACGGTGATCTGCGAGGCGCCCCGGCTCGACCCGCACCGCGACGACATGCGGATCAGCCTCGCCGAGGCCGTCGGAATCGGAGCGCGCGAGCTCAACGTCAAGTTCTCGACGAACGAGGGGATGGGCGCGATCGGTCGCGGCGAGGGGATGGCCGCCCTCGCGGTGGCGACGCTCGACCGTATGGGTTAGGAATGCCCCGCACCATCCGGATTCGCGACACCCTGAGCGGCGGCCTGCGCGAGCTCGAGCCGCGCGACGACGCGCGGGTTGCCATCTACGCCTGCGGCCCGACCGTGTACGGGCCGCTGCACGTCGGGAACGCGCGCCCCTACGTCGTCTTCTCGCTTCTCAAGCGCTACCTCGAGCACGAGGGCTACGAGGCGACGTTCGTGGTCAACGTCACCGACGTGAACGACAAGATCTACGCGGCCGCCCGGAAGGCGGGCAAGCCGAGCGAGGAGCTGGCCCAGGAGATGACCCGCCGCTACGAGGAGGACACCGCCCGGCTCGGCCTCGGGCGGCCCGACAGCGAACCGAAGGCGAGCGAGACAATCGGCCAGATCGTCGACCTGATCCAGGCCCTGATCGACCGCGGGCACGCCTACGCGACCGGGGGCGACGTGTACTTCCGCGTGGCCAGCTTCCCCGGGTACGGCAAGCTCTCGAACCGCGCGCTTGAGGAAATGGACCAGGGAGAGGACGACGTTCCCCGTAGCGCCGCCGTCAAGGAGAGCCCGCACGACTTCGCGCTGTGGAAGGCGCGCAAGCCGGACGAGGACACCTGGTGGCCGGCCCCGTGGGGCGAGGGGCGCCCGGGCTGGCACATCGAGTGCTCGGCGATGGCCGAGGCGATCCTGGGGCTCGACTTCGAGATCCACGGAGGCGGCTCCGACCTGGTGTTCCCGCACCACGAGAACGAGATCGCCCAGACGGAGGCGGGCCGCGGCCGCCCGCTGGCCCGGATCTGGATGCACAACGGGATGCTTCAGCTGGACCGGGAGAAGATGTCGAAGTCGATCGGCAACATCACGGGGCTGAGCGAGGCGATCGACGCGGTGGGCCCCGAGGTGCTGAAGATGTACTTCGTGGGCGCCCATTACCGCAGCCCGATGCCCTACAACGAGGCCGAGCTCGACCAGGCGCGATCACGCGTGGAGCGAATCCGGGACCTCGTTCGGCGGCTCGACCGGAACGGGGCGGAGGCGCCGGAGGTCGCGCAGGTCGCGGACAGGTTCTTCGACGAGCTCGCCGACGACTTCAACACGCCCGCGGCGCTCGCCGAGCTCTTCCCGTGGGTCGCGCGGGCGCACTCCCGCCTGGATGCCGGCGAGAGCTTCGGCCCGGGGCGCCTTCCCGAGATGCTCCACGTGCTCGGGCTGGAGAGCCTCCTGGAGGAGGACGCCCCGCCCGACGAGGCGGCGCTGCGACTGCTCGAGGAGCGCGAGGCAGCCCGCCGGGAGCGCGACTTCACCACCGCGGATGCGCGGCGCGACGAGCTCGCGGCGCGCGGGTGGCAGGTGCGGGACACGCCGGACGGCCCGCGCCTCGTGCGGGGCGCGTGATCGTCTACGGACGCAATCCGGTCCGCGAGGCGCTGCGCGGGCCGCGCACCGTCGCGCGGGTCTGGGCGAGCGACCGAGCTGCGCGCGAGCCGTGGCTCAGGGAGGCCGGTCCGCGCCGCGCGGATGACGCCGAGCTCGAGTCCCTGTGCGGTTCGCCGGACCACCAGGGGGTCTGCGCCGAGGTGTCGGAGTTCGAGTACGCCGCCGCCCCATCGCTCCTGCGCGACGAGGACGCGCTCGTCCTGCGCAGGTCACGCCGGTGGTCTGCCGCGCGTCGGCCGGTGCCGTGGAGCACCTGCCGGTGGCGCGGGTTCGCAACCTCGCGGATTACCTGGAGGACGCCAAGCAGGAGGAGGCGTGGGTTTATGGAGCCTCGACCGTGGCCGGCGCCGTGCCGTACGACCAGCCGGACTACCGGGGCCGCGTGGTCCTGGTCCTGGGCTCCGAGGGCCGCGGGCTCCGGCCCCGCGTGGCGGCTGCCTGCGACCAGCTGATCGCGATTCCGATGCGCGGTCGCGTGGGGTCGCTCAACGTGGCCGCGGCGGCCGCAGTGCTCGTGTACGGGATCTTGCAGTTCGTCCGACCGGGCTTGACAGGGTTCCATAAACCTGGCAACCTCGCGCCTACAGATAAGGCTTGACCTGAGCTTTAGCCCGGGTTGAGCGAGTCTGGCGCTACCAGGGGAGGTACGTGCGCCTCGACTTTCGGCCCTAGCCGAGCGTGCCAAGGGGTCGGAGGGGAGATGCTGTGTCGATCACCGCCTCGCGTAGCTCTCAATCTCAACTCGAGGTTGATGACCATTATCTCGTCGCGCTCGCGAAGTCCGGAAAGCGCGACGCATACGACAGGATCGTCCGCCGGTACTACGGGTTCGTGCGCCTCAAGGCGTCGTCGTACTTCCTGATCGGGGGCGATTCGGACGACCTGATCCAGGAGGGACTGGTCGGCCTCTACAAGGCCGTCCGCGACTACCGCACGGACCGCGAGTCGAGCTTTCGCAACTTCGCGGAGCTCTGCATCACGCGCCAGATCATCACCGCGGTCAAGACGTCCACCCGCAACAAGCACACGCCGCTCAACCAGTACGTCTCGTTCTCGCAGACGCCCGCCGCGGCGGGGGATGGGGAGCCGACGCTCGACGAGGTCCTGCCTGGCCCGACGGCCCACGACCCCGTGAACCAGGTGATCTCGTCGGAGGAGCTCCACAGCCTCGTCGCCTGCCTGTCGAGCGTCCTGTCGGAGCTCGAAAGCTCGGTCCTGTCGCTCTACCTCGACGGCCACAGCTACGAGGCGATCGGCGAGCGCCTGGCCTGCGACACGAAGACCGTGGACAACGCCCTTCAGCGCGTGAAGCGCAAGGTGGGCGCGCACCTGGATTCGCGCGCTGTGCTGCTGTAGCGGTTGGCTCAAGCGTTCGCGCCACGCCGATCGGGGCAGAACGGCGGCCACTTAAGAGGATGGGATCGGCCACGCGGCAATGAGGGTCCCTTTTGTGACCCTATGGCGTCACGAAACGGACCCTCACCGCCCGGGTCCCCCTTTGTTGCCCGCTGTTTGCGACTTTCCGGGCTGAGCGGCCTCTCGCCCCACCGAGGCGCCGTCTGAGCCCTCAAGCCGAAGGCCACAGCCGCCGACAGCCATGTCGAGCCCATGGTTCGACACGGATTCGTCGCCGGGCTGGTCGCCGCCATCGCGCTTGCGGGCGCCAGCATCGCCTTCATCGCCGCCTCCCGGGCGCGCGCGCAGCGTGCCGCGGCGCCCGCCGCCGCGGAAGTGGCGCTTCCTCAGGCGCCCGTCCATACCATCACCGAGGTGCTCATCGATCACCCGGGGCCTCCCCCGGCCTTGGGCGCGCGCCGCACGGCTGCGGTGGCGGCCCACCATCACGCTGCCCGCCCGCCCACCGAGGTGCTGTCCGTCCGCGGCGGGCGGACCGTCGCCCTGCGCAACCGCCCGGGTGGCCGCGTGATCGCACTGCTCAGCGACCGCAGCGCGTTCGGCTCGCCGACCACGCTTTCGGTCGCCGCCCGCCGGGGCCGCTGGGCCGGGGTCCCGTCGCCCGCGCTCCGCAACGGCCGGCTCGGATGGGTGGACACCGGCGACGGAGCGCTTCGACACACGAAAGTGAACGTCCGGCTCATCGTGAGGCTTTCCCACCGGCGGCTCGAGCTGCGGATCCGCGGTCGCCTCGCCCGCAGCATCCCGGTTGCGATCGGTCGCTCCGGCTCGTCGACTCCCACCGGGCGATTCTCGGTGACCGACGAGATCGTGGGCGGCCGCTTCGGCCCGTACTACGGCTGCTGCATCCTCGCTCTGTCGGGCCACCAGCCGCATCGCCCGCCGGGCTGGACGGGCGGCGATCGCCTCGCGATCCACGGGACCAATGCGCCGTCGAGCATCGGGACCCCGTCGTCGGCGGGCTGCCTCCGTGCGGCGGACCGCGACCTGCACGTCCTTATCCGCCGCGTGCCGCTCGGTACGCCAGTGGTCATTCGTCCCTAGGCGCTGGCGAGCCCCGACCGGGCTACTTGACGGTGAACTGCACCCGGTTCTTGTCCGCCGCGGTGAAGTTGCTCTCCGACAGCCCGTTTGCGCCCGTCGCCCGGGAGTAGATGACGTACTTGCCCGGCGGCAGTCTCTTCTTCGGCGCGTAGGCCCAGTGGGAGAAGCCGGTGGCGCGGAGCCATATCGGTCTGTCGCAGACCCCGCGGTCGGATGCGCGCGTGGCGAAGTGAGGAGCCGGGCCGTCCAGCCACGAGCACGTTCCCTTCCCGCCGGTCGGCGGCTTCAGCGCCGCTGCGTCAGGGCCAGACGCTCCACGCTGGAACCCCCGTTCCGAGCGTTCATGTGCCAACCCTCTCCGAAACCGGGCGGCGCGTCAAGAAGGGGCGTGAGCCAGTCGGGGCTCGCCGCCGCGCATATCCTCGATGCATGGCGACGTACGAGATCCTCGCGCGCGCGCTCGCCTACCCGTTCCCCCGCCCGCGGACATCGATTGCGATCGTCGGCGACTGGGTCGTGGAGCTTTCGAAACTGGATCCGCAGGACCTGGCCGCATGCCTCGTCCGGGCGGATGGCACGGAGACAACTCTCGCCGACATCTGCGAGGACGCGGGCGTGCCAGAAGCCGCGATGGGCGGCCGAAGGACGGCGGTGCTCGCCTACGGCTCGAACGCCTCGCCGGCCGGCCTGGGATGGAAGTTCCCGGAGGAGCGGAACGCCGTCGTGCCGCTCGTGCGCGGGTCGATGCGTGACCTTGACGTCGTCTACTCCTCGCACATCGCGGTTTACGGGTCGGTGCCCGCGACGCTCCAATCGTCAGCCGGCACGCAGGTCGAGACGTTCGTCGCCTTGCTCACGGACGCCCAGCTGGAGCTCGTGGCGGGATGGGAGATCAACGCCACCTACGAGACCGTCGAGGTCGATCTCTCGCTCGAGCTCGGCGACCCGCCGAAGGAGGTGGGGGCCTTCCTCTCGCGGCACGGCTGCCTGACGGCGCAGGGAAGTGAGATCGCGGTGGCGGACGTCGCGGCCACCGGCCGGCGGTTCACCGCGATGACCCAGCCCGACGTGCTCGAGTACGTCCGGTCGGCGGTTGCGCCTGACGTGTCCCTGGACGACTTCGTCGTGAGGAACGTTCGCGACTACGAGCTCGCGCGCGCATATACCGCGGAGCTGCGGAGCACCGCGACCCCCTTCCGCGGAAGCCGGAGAGGGGACTCGAACCCCTAGCCTGCCGCTTACAAGGCGGCTGCTCTGCCAGTTGAGCTACTCCGGCGTGCAGCCAGTCTAGGTCTGCTCAGGCGACCTCGGCGACGGCCGCCGACTCGATGTCGCCGTGGCCGTTCGAGGAGGCGGGGATGGGGGGCGGCTCGTCGGCGCTGCGGTCGTTCAGCACGTGCTCGATCACCCCGAGCACGACCCCGAACAGGGCGTGGCGCCACGTGGCCTGCGCCAGTGCACGCCGATTGCCCCACAGCGGCACCAGCTCGCGGCGAGCGGGGTGGTACCGGTCCACCAGCCTGGTCGCCGGCCACGTGGCCATGTGCTCCGCCATCGCAACCAGCAGCCCGCGCAGCACCGGGGGACCCGGGACGAAGGGCTGGCCCAGTGCGTAGGCGGCGCCGAAGACCGCGCCGTTCTGCACGTGCAGGGCCACGCCGATGGGCCGCCACTCGCCACCCCGGGACACGAACTTGCCGAGAATCTCGGTGTCGTCGTAGTCGCAGTCGAACAGCTGCTTGTCGAGCGGCATCTGGGCGGCCACCGCGCCGGCCGCGATACCGCCGGCGACCGCGCCGCGCAGGCTCCGTACCAGAGTCATGCGGGCAGCGTAACGGGAGGGCGGTGACGGTGGTAGGTCATATGTGCCAAACGACGCCGAAAAGGGGGCCCGCGGCCAGCAGCGCTATCACGAGCGCGCGCGGCGGCGCGGCGTGAACCGGGTTGTGTACTGGATCGTGCGTGCGGTCCTGCAGCCCGCGATGCGGATCTGGTTCCGGCTCGAGCGCCAGGGCCGCGAGAACATCCCCGCGAGCGGGCCGGTCATCCTGGCCTCGAATCACCGGAGCTTCCTCGACCCGTTCGTGATCGGCGTGTGCCTGCGGCGACCCGTCTACTTCGTGGCCAAGCAGGAGCTGTTCCATAAGCGCTGGCAGGCGTGGCTCCTGAACTCGCTCGGCGCCTTCCCGGTCCGGCGCGGGGAGTCCGACGAGGAGGCGGTCGCCACCTCGAAGGCGGTCCTCGCCCGGGGCGACGCGGTCGTGATCTTCCCCGAGGGGACCCGTGTCCGCACCGGCGCGCTCGGCCGGCCCAAGCGCGGGGTTGGCCGGCTGGCCCTCGAGACCGGCGCTCCCGTCGTGCCGGTCGCGGTGGCCGGGAGCGAGAACACGCGCCGTGGCTGGATCATCCGGCCGGCGAAGGTGAAGGTCCGCTGCGGCCGGCCGCTCACCTTCCCGCGCGTCGAGTCAGCCTCGCCCTCGCTCGCCGCCCGCGTGACCGAGCGGATCTGGCCGTGCGTCGCGCTCCAGTGGGAGTGGCTCGGCGGCCTCCCGGCCATGCGCAAGGCGGCCGTGATCGGTGCCGGTGAGCTGGGCACAGCCATGGCCGAGCTGCTCGCGCGCGCTGGGCTCGACGTGCAGCTCGCCTGCCGCACGGCGGCCCAGGCGGAACGCATCGGCGCGTGCACCGTTGCGGACATCGAGCCCGCCGGCGTGGACCTGCTCGTGCTGGCCACGCCGCTGCCCGAGCTGTCCGGCGTCGTGTCGCGCATCGGCCACACGGTCGGTGGCCGGACCACCGTGATGCTGCCGGTCCGCGGTGAGCTCGGCGCGCACGCCGTGCCCGCCGCCCGCTATCTCCGCGAGCGGACCAATGCGGCGACGGTCGCGTGCCTCGGCGTGCCCGGGGGCGCGCGTGAGCTCGCTGCCGGTGTCTCGACCGTGGACCTCGCGTGCCGCGACTCCGCACGCTGCGACCAGCTCGCAGACGCGCTCGAGGCCGGCGGAGTACGCGTCCGCGCGGTCGGCGAGCCGGTGCGATCGCTGGAGCTGCAAGCGGCGTAGGAGTACGCTCGCGTGAGTGGCGACGGCCGTGGACAAGCCGCAGCTCGACCTCGAGTTTGCCGAGCTCTACCGAGCGCACCTCCGCGACGTGTACAGCTACAGCTACTACCGGATCGGCAACCATCACGACGCCGAGGACCTGACCGAGCAGACCTTCCTGCAGGCCTACCGCCACTTCGCGCGGGCGCGGGCGGAGTCGAACGGACGTCCGCTGCGCCCGTGGCTGATCCGCATCGCCCACAACCTCGCCGCGAACTACCACCGCGACCGCTCGCGGCGGCCCCAGACCCACCTGGAGGACGCCGCGATCCTCACGGAACCGCTGGGCACCGAGCAGATCGTGGAGGAGCGCGAGGAGGTCGAGGCGGTGCTGCGTGGCGTGGCGGGATTGCCGGACGACCGCCGCGAGGCGCTGATCATGCGCTTCGCGCTCGGGATGGACAACCGCGAGATCGCGCGCGCGCTCGGGCGGTCCGAGGGCGCCACCAAGGTGCTGATCCATCGCGCAATAAGGCAGCTCGAGGAGCGCCTCAAGGAAGAGGAGGAGGTCACGGATGAGTGAGGTCGAACGGCTCCTGCAGAACGCGTTCGTGCCGGTCGAGCCCCCGGGCGCGCTCACCGAACGCCTGGAGCGCAGGCTCACCGAGCTGACCGACGCGGCCATGCACGAGCTGGCCGACTTCGACCCCGGTGCGCTCCGCGATCCGAGGCGCTGGGCGCGCCTCG
>VAWV01000013.1 GCA_005883295.1 Actinomycetota bacterium | reverse complement strand
CTTGTGCGCGCCGCCGTTCGCGCCACTCGAGGTGGATGACGTGCCGGAGTGCTGCTCGTCGGTTGCGCTCGATGAAGGTGTGGGCGTCTGGCCGGCGCTCGCCGCGGGCGTCTCCTCCTTCACCAGCGTTCCGGGAAGCGGAATGCTTGCGAGCGGCGTTCCGTCGGGAACGTCGAGGGTTACCGCCGTCAGGGTTCCGTTGCTCAGGCGGACCAGGAAGGTCCGTTCACGCGCGCCGGCTGTCGGCGCCGCGTCGAGCGCGACGCCTGCGGCCACGGCGACACAGGCTGCGAGCAGCGCCACGGAAGCGCGGCGGGGGGCTCGTTGAAGGCTCATGACGTTCACAGCTCAATTAGCGCTGGACCGGGGGGGTCCCTTCAACCTCGGGCTCGACGGTCATCCGCCTCTACCCGGCGGCCCGACGATATCGAGCGGCGGGCCACGGCTGCACCCGAGCGTGCCTCAAATGCAGGCCGAATTGCGGCTCAGCCCGGTTGTCCGGCGGCGAACAGCCGCCACTCATCCGGGATTCCCTTGAGCTGCTCCGTCCCCCGATCTGCAAACGGGATCCCCGACCCGGCGACGAGGTCCTTGACGGTGCCGGAGACGAGCACCTCGCCCCCGCCGGCGAGGGCGCCGATCCGCGATGCGATGTGCACCGCAATCCCGCCGACGTCGTCTCCCATCAGCTCGAGCTCGCCGCAGTGCAGCCCGACGCGCACCTCCAGGCCAGACGCGCGAGCCGCCTCGGCGATCGCGTGGCCGCATCGGATGGCCCGCGCCGGTCCGTCAAAGGTGGCGAGGAAGCCATCGCCAAGCGTCTTCACCTCTCGCCCCCGGAAGCGCGCCAGCTCCCGCCCCACCGATGCCTGATGCGCTCCGAGCAGCTCGCGCCAGCGCGCGTCCCCAAGCTCCGTCGCTCGCTGCGTCGAGCCGACGATGTCCGTGAACATCACAGTGGCCAGCACTCGGTCGGGCTCGGGTACCGAGCGTGCGCCGGTCAGGAACTCCTCGACCTCCCCGAGCACGGCTTCCGCGTCGCCGGCCCACGGCAGATGGTCGATCCCCGGTAGCTCTACGTAGCGCGCGCCTGGAATCTGCGCAGCCAGCTCCTCGCCCGCGCGTCGATTGACGACCCGGTCGCCGCGCCTGTGAATGACGAGCGTCGGAACGTGGATCGTGGGCAGGACCGCGCGCACGTCGATGTCCAGGAACATCTCGAAGATCTTCTGGACCATCCCCGGGCTCGCTGCCGAGCGCTCCATGCGCGCGGTGAGCGCCACCGCATTGGGATCGCCCGCCAAGCTCGGAGCGAAGAGCTCGATGATCCCCTCTGACTCCCGTCCCCAGTAGGGGGCGAGGAACTCGGCGGCCGACTCGCGCAGCGCCTCCGCCGGCGACGCCCATGGGTAGTCCGGCGCCTCGGTCGTGCGGCCCATGGCACCGTGGAGCACGAGCGCCGTCACCCGGTCGGGGTGGGCGGCGGCGAACAGGACGCTCATCGGCCCGCCCTCGGAGATCCCGAAGAATGCCGCCCGCTCGGACCCAGCGGCTTCCATGACCGCCCGGACGTCGTCGATCCGCTGCTCGAGCGTCGGCGCCTCCGCGACGGGATCGGACAGCCCGGTGCCGCGCTTGTCGAAGAGGATCAGGCGCGAGAACGAGCTGATCCGCTCGAAGAAGCGAGCGAACGGAGGCATCTCCCACTGGAGCTCGAGGTGCGTGGCGAAGCCGAGGACCAGGACCAGGTCGATTGGTCCGTCGCCGACCACCTGGTAGGCGATCGAGGCGTCGCCGGATCTGGCGTACCGGGTTTCAGGGGTGTCCATCGATGCGCGGGTGGCAGGGACAACCACTGTTCGGACTGTACCCCGCGTCAGAGCCGCCGGACCCGCGGCTACGCTGCCCGGACGTGAGCGTGCCCGAGCCGCCGGAGGTCAGGCCCGAGCTGTTCGAGGGACCGCCGGGGGAGGCCGTGGCGCGCATGACCATCAGCGCGCCGGCGGAGCGCAACCCGAAGCTCGCGCGCTTTATCGAGTCGGCCGACGCCGATCTCCAGCTCAAGGCCTGGTGGTACGCGGCGCAGGCGATGGCCGACCGGCTGGGGATGTCCGACCACTCCTGGGTCCACGTCCGGATTGTGCTCAACATCGCGCTGCGGCTGTACCGCCTGCTCCGTCAGCGTGACGTGGAGCCGGCCATGGTCGCGACGCACCGCATGCGGTCCGCCGATGCCGAGGTCGTGATCGCCGCGGCGTGCCTGCTTCACGACGTCGGGATGTCAGTGCACCGAACCGACCACGAGGCCTTCAGCCTCTTCCTGGCGGCCGACAAGCTGGGCGACCTGCTCGCCGGCATCTACGAGGAACCCGAGCGCTCGGTCGTGGCCGCCGAGGCCATGCACGCGATCATCGGGCACCGCCGCCGGGGCGAGCCGCTCACGCTGGAGGGGGGCATCGTGCGAGTCGCCGACGCGCTGGACATGACCCACGGGCGCTCGCGCGTTCCCTTCGAGCGCGGCCGGCCGAACATCCACTCGCTCTCTGCGGCCGCGATCGACGAGGTTGTGCTGGGCCCCGGGGAGGAGCGCGCCGTGCGGATCGAGATCGCCATGAACAACTCCTCGGGCCTCTTCCAGGTCGACGAGCTGCTGGCCACGAAGCTGCGCGGCTCGGGGATCGAGAAGCACGTGGAGGTGATCGCGCGCATCGACGCCGAGCACGAGAAGCGGCTCGTGCCGGTCTTCACGATCTGACTGGGAAGCGAGGCCGCCGGGCGATCCAGTCCCGGCGGCCTCACCTCACGCCGCGGTGCAGTCGACCATCCTTGGTGACGAACTGCCGCCTCGGAATCCGCGGCGCATCTCGCCAGGAGGGGGAGGTTGTCTCCTCGACGAGGCTCTGCGAGCAGGCTAGGTCTGGCGCAGCGGCGACTGGTTACTCGCCTGTGAACTCGCGGTAGCCGTTCCGTGAAGCCCGGCGAAGGGGCCGGCGGGCGCGCTGCCGCATGCGGTAGGTCGTGCAGTCGAGGTGCACGTACCCGCCGCCGGACAGGCGGACCGCCTCGCCGTCGTCGCGGACCGGCTCGCGGCAGACCAGGCAGTCGCCCAGCTCCGCCGCGTGGGCGGGAACCACGGTCTGGACGAGTCGGGTGATGAGTGGGGCCATGCGGCCACCGTACGAGGCGGTCGTAAGCCCAGTGTTAACCGCCGATGACCGGCGCGTAAAACCGTTGTGTCGGCGCGCCCGCTTGCTCGGCGAGCTGTTAACTAGCTGGTAACAAGTGCCCCGGGGCACGCCGTTAGCTTCGCTCGGTGTCTGGCCGGCCATGACATACAGTGCCACCGATGATCTGGCTGCTTCGTCACGGCGAGGCCGCAGAGGGATCGCCGGACTCGGAGCGCCCGCTCACCGCAAAGGGGGAGGAGCAGGCGCGCACCGCAGGGCTCGCGATGGCCAGGCTCGGCGTGAAGCTGAAGACGTGCCTGACCAGCCCCAAGGTACGCGCCTACGAGACGGCCCGGCTGGCGTGCGAGGCGCTTGGCGTGGAGCCGCAGAACGAGCCGCGACTCGCCGGTGGTCCGTTCGATCCGGAGGAGCTCGCGACCGAGGACGGCGACGTCCTGCTCGTGGGCCACGACCCCGACTTCTCGATGGCTGTTCACAGGGCGACAGGCGCGCAGGTGCGCATGAAGAAGGGCGGGCTCGCCGCCGTGGAGCGCGGCGAGCTGAAGGTGCTGCTGCGGCCCGCCGAGCTCGACGCGATCGCGTCGTGAACCCGGCCCCGCTCGCCTGCGTCGACATCGGCAGCAACACCACGCGGCTGCTCGTGGCCGCCTGGGACGGGTCGCGGCTGCGCGAGCTCATGACGCAGCGGGTCTACACCCGGCTCGGCAAGGTGATCCGCAAGAGCGGGGCGATGCCGCCGCAGGCGATCGCGGCCGAGACCGACGTGGTGGCGACGCAGGTCCGCCACGCTCGGGAGCTGGGCGCGCAGGACATCAGGATCGTGGCCACTGCCGCGATCCGCCACGCGCCGAACCGCGACGACCTCGTGCGCTCGATCGAGGAGTCGACCGGACTCAGGCCGCACGTCCTCACGGACGCCGAGGAGGCCCGGCTCGCGTTCCTCGGCGCGTCGCGCACGCTCGGCTCGCCGCCTGGCGGGAGCCTGGGCGTGCTCGACGTGGGCGGCGGATCGACGGAGCTGGCGGCCGGGAGCGCGGAAGAGGGGGTGTCCTGGTTCGCGTCGTTCTCGATCGGGTCCGGCTTCCTCGCGGACAGCTACCTCCACTCCGATCCTCCCTCTCCCCACGAGCTGCACGCGGCGGGCGAGCACGCCAAGGGCTGCTTCGAGGGGCTCCGGGCACCGGTGGTCGAGCGGGCGGTGGCCGTCGGCGGCAGCGCCACGGCGCTCCGCCGGGTCGCTGGCGGCGAGCTCTCTCACGAGGCCCTCGAGCGCGCGATCCGGATCGTCTCGACCGCCCCGTCCGACGAGGTCGCGGAGCGCTTCGAGCTCGATGCCGAGCGCGTCCGGCTCCTCCCCGCCGGCATCCTCATCATCGACGCGGTCTCCGACGCGATCGGGTGGCAGCTCAAGATCGGAGGCGGAGGGATCCGCGAGGGGTGCATCCTGGAGATGGCGGCGGCGGCAGACTGATGGCCAAGGCGCGGGCGATACCGGGACTGGCCGAGGCGAAGACCTTTCGCGAGGCCGCGACGCGCGCGGTGGAGACCAGAGCCGAGGAGGTCTTCGAGCACCGGGAGGGCGTGCTGGACCTGAGCGACGTGGAGCGCGTCCACGACATGAGGGTCGCCACCCGCCGGCTTCGCGCCGCGATGGAGATCTTCGCCGAGTGCTTCCCGCGCAAGGAACACAAGCGACTCCTCAGGGAGGTCAAGCAGCTCGCGGACGTGCTCGGCGAGCGACGCGACCGCGACGTGGCCATTGCCGCGATCCACGGTGCCGCGGAGGACCTGACCGCGACCGAGCGGCCGGGCCTGAAGCACTTCGAGGAAGAGCTCCGCGCGGAGCAGCAGCGGGCGAACGAGGAGCTCGCCGCCCTGCTCGAGGAGGTCGATCAGGGTGGGCTGCGCGAGCGGCTCCTGGCACTCGCGGTGCAGGGACGCTCCGAATGAAGGCGCGCAAGGTCACGGGGCTGAACCCCGACGGGCCGCTCGAGAAGAACCTGCGGCGGATCGTGAGCGTGCGTCTGAAGGAGCTCCGGTCGTTCGCCCCGGCCGTGGGGGATCCGACCGCGGTCCAGGCCCTGCACGACATGCGCATCGCCGCCAAGCGGCTCCGGTACGTGCTCGAGATGGGTGAGCCGGCGCTCGGCGCGGCTGCCCGCCGCGGCGCGAAGGAGATGCGCCGGATCCAGGACCTGCTAGGCGAGATCCACGACTGCGACGAGGGCGTGCCGCGCGTGCTCGCCCATGTCGAGCGCCTGCGCGCGGAGGACAGCGCCGCGATGGCCGGGCTGGCCGGGAGGGGAGCGAAGGACCTCGAGCCAGCCGCGATCCGCGACGCCCCCCACCGCCGCCGCTACGCGGGCCTCGAGTCGTACTCCGCATACCTTCAGGGCCGCCGCGACGTGCTCTACGCGGAGTTCGTCCGCTACTGGACCCGCCTGGAGCGCGCTCGCT
>VAWV01000012.1 GCA_005883295.1 Actinomycetota bacterium | reverse complement strand
TGAAGTAACGCGACAGTGCGCCGACGTTCGGCGCGATCGACATCCCGTTGTCGTTCAGGACGATGACGATCGGCAGATCCATGCCGCCGGCGTTGTGGAGCGCCTCGAACGCGACGCCGCCCGTGAGCGCTCCGTCGCCGATCACCGCCACCACGTTGCCGTCCGGCTCCTGGCCCCGGCGCATGGCCTCCTTCAGGCCGACCGCGTAGGAGACCGAGGTGGACGCGTGCCCCGCGCCCATGATGTCGTGCTCGGATTCCTGGATCGAGCAGAACGGCGCGAGCCCGC
Source organism: Actinomycetota bacterium (assembly GCA_005883295.1). Classification (GTDB taxonomy): domain Bacteria; phylum Actinomycetota; class Thermoleophilia; order Solirubrobacterales; family Thermoleophilaceae; genus AC-37. The sequence goes on along the minus strand of VAWV01000012.1, from coordinate 5,629 downwards.
CGTACTTCCTGATCGTCGACAGCCGGTCCCGCCGCCCCGTGAGGATCTTGTGCGGGTAGGCCTGGTGGCCGACGTCCCAGAGGACCTTGTCGCTGGGCGAGTCGAGCAGGCTGTGGAGTGCGACGGCCAGCTCACAGGTGCCGAGGTTCGCGCCGAAGTGGCCGCCGACCTCGCCGATCGTGTCGATGATCAGCTCGCGCACCTCCTGCGCGACCTGCTGCAGCTCGGAGTCAGACAGGCCGTGAAGGTCCTGGGGGCGGTCGATCTTCTCGAGGAGGCTCACGTCTGTCTGGTGAGTATGTAGTCCGTTATCCGCTCGAGCGTCTCTGTTCGTCCGCCCGTCTCGGCGAGCGCCGCGCGCGCCTTGGCGTGCGCTTCGGCCGCCAGCTCGCGGGCCCGCTCGAGGCCGAACACGCTCACGTAGGTGCGCTTGCCCTGACGCTCGTCCGAGCCCTGCGGCTTGCCGAGCGCTGCCTCGTCGCCCGTCACGTCGAGGATGTCGTCGACGATCTGGAAGAGGACGCCCAGCTCCGCAGCGAAGCGGCGATACGCAATTGTGACAGCCGGATCCATGCCCGTCCAAAGCAGTACGCACTCCACCGACGCGGCGATCAGGCGGCCGGTCTTGAGCTCGTGTATGCGGCGCAGTCCCGCCGCGTCCAGGTCGTCGGCCTCGGTCACGTCGAGGTACTGCCCGCCCACCATTCCGCCGACTCCCGCCGCGTCGACGAGCTGACCGAGCGCCGCCAGCACCCGGTCGGGCGGGCCGGTCTGCCGCTCCGCCACCAGCCGCATCGCCTCGGCGAAGAGGCCGTCACCGGCGAGGATCGCCACGTCTTCCCCGAACGCCACGTGACAGGTGGGCTGCCCGCGGCGCAGCTGGTCATCGTCCATGGCGGGGAGGTCGTCGTGGATGAGCGAGTAGGTGTGGATCAGCTCGATCGCGGCAGCGAGCGGGAGGAGGTCGTCCAGTTCGTGCCCCAGGGCCTCGGCGGTGGCGAGCGCGAGCACCGGCCTGATGCGCTTGCCGCCCGCCAGAAGGGAGTAGCGCATCGCCTCGTCGAGCCCGGCCGTCGCGGGCTCGCGCGCGAAGCGCAGGCCGTCCAGGTATGCGTCGACGCGGTCCTGCAGGTGGACCGGGTAGGCGGCCTCCGCGGGACGTACGCTCAGAGCAGCCTCTCCTCACCCGGGGCGTCGGCGGCGGCCGCTGCCTGGCGCTCGAGGGCGGCCCCGACCTCCGCGGCCAGCCGGGCGCACCGCTCCGCGAGCTCCGCGACCTCCTCGGGATCGATCTCCTCCGACCGCAGCCGCGCTGCGGCCTGCTCGAGCTCCGCGATCGCCTCGTCGAGCGCGCTCACGCCGGCGCCGCCCGGTCGCGCTGGACCGACCCGAGGATTCCGTTGACGAAGGCCGGCGCCTCGGCCGCGCACAGCTCCTTCGCGGCCTCCACGGCCTCGTCGATCGCCACCTCGGCTGGGATGTCGTCGCGATGGAGCATCTCGTGCAGGGCCACGCGCATGATGTTCCTCTCGAGAGGTGCGATCCGATCCACCGTCCAGTCCTGCGCGTACAGCTCGATCAGCGCGTCGAGCTGCTCGAGATCGGCGTCCACGCCGTCCACCAGCTCGTGGGTGAAACCGGTGGCGCGCTCATCCAGGAGCTCGGAGAGCGGACGCCCAGTCACGTCCCGCTGGTAGAGCGCGACGACTGCCGCCCGACGCTGGTCCGTACGGCGCATCGCTAGCCCGTGGTCACCTCACGCGCGCGAGACGTACTCGCCCGACCTGGTGTCCACCCGCACGCGGTCGCCCTGGTTCACGAACAGCGGCACCCGGACGGTGACGCCCGACTCGAGCCTGGCGGGCTTGTCGCCGCCCCCGGACGCCGTGTCGCCCTTCACGCCCGGGTCGGTCTCCGCGACCGCCAGCTCGACCGCGCTCGGCACCTGAACGTCGGCGGGCTGCTCGTCCACGTAGAGCACCTCGACCTCCTGGCTGGGCAGCACCCACTTGAGCGGCTCGCGCACCTGGTCCTCGGGGACCGTGATCTGGTCGTAGCTCGAGAGGTCCATGAAATGGGCGTCCGAGCCGTCGGCGTAGAGGAACTGCATCTTGCGCGTCTCGGTCCTCACCGGGCGGAACTTCTCGCCGGCCCGGAACGTCCTGTCGATCACCGCGCCGTCACTGGCGCGCTTCAGCTTGGTGCGGACGAAAGCCCCGCCCTTGCCCGGCTTCACGTGCTGGAACTCGACGATCTTGAAGACGGTGCCGTCGACCTCGATGTGAGTGCCGTTCTTGAACTGGTTGGTGCTGATCACCGGCGCAAAGGCTAGTGCGCGGGCGTCACCGCTCAAGTGCCGCGGCGATCCGCTCGATTCCTACCTCGTGAAGACCCTCCTGCGCACGCCCCTGCGTATCTACGCGGCGCTCGCAGGCGCGAGCCTCGGCATCGCCGCGGCGGTGATCGCGCTCGCCCAGCCGAGCGTGGGCGACTACCTCGCCCGGAACACCTCGAACCCGGACAACGCGGCGCCCGCGATCGACGCGCTGATCCACGGCCGTCTCGGCCGCGTGCCCTCGGTCCAGCCCGTCATGGGACCGGTGTCACTGCTCCTCCGCGCGCCCTTCGCCGCCGCCGGGCACGCCATCGGCGGCGCCACGTTCGAGTACCGGCTCGGCGCGCTCGCCTGCCTCTGGGTGCTCGCCGCGCTCGCCCTCGTGATCGCGCTCCGAACCCACCGCCGCGACGGCGGGCTCCTGGCTCCCGCGGCGATCGTGCTCGTGATGGTGGCCAACCCGCTCGCGCTGAGCGCGCTCGACCTCGGGCATCCCGAGGAGCTTCTCGCCGGGGCCCTGTGCGTGGCCGCCGTCCTGGCGGCCGACCGGGACCGGGCGATCCTCACCGGAGTGCTGCTCGGCCTCGCAACAGCGACGAAGCCCTGGGCCGCGCTCGCCGCGGTCCCCGCGCTGCTCGCGCTGCGAACCGGGCGTGGCAGGGCGCTCCTGGCCGCGGGCGGGCTGGCGGCCGCGCTGGTCGCGCCGCTCGCCCTCGCGGACCCCCACCACCTGATAGCCGGTTCGCGGAAGCTCGCACACTCCATGCGGGTCTACCCGTGGAGCGCGTGGTGGCCCGTCTCCCTGGAGCACGCCGGACCCGCGCGGGCGTGGGTGATGCCCTGGGGGCTCACCCGGTCCGCCGGTCAGCTCGTGACCGGCGCGGTGGCGCTCGGCGCCGGGATCGCGATCCTGCGCGGCCGGGCCAGGCGCATCGATACCCAGACGGCGCTCGCCCTTCTCGCCGCGCTCCTCCTCTCGCGCTGCCTGCTGGACCCGCAGAATCTCGGCTACTACGCGGCCCCGGCGGTCGCGGCACTCTTGGCCTGGGAGGTCTCGCGCCGCGGCCTACCGGTGGTGACGATCCTCGCCTGCCTGGCGGGCTGGGCGACGCTCCTGCACCCCGTTGCGAGCCCCGCCCTCGCCTGCGCGCTCTACCTCGCCTGGTCGGTGCCGCTCGCTGCGTACCTGCTGAGTAGGGTCGCCAGGAATCGTTGACAAAGTCAAAGATCTTGAGAGAATGCGCGCGTGCCCGTGCAGGTGGCTCCCGAGAGCGTCGACGCCGTTCGTTCCTTCAACCGCTTCTACACGCGCTGGGTCGGGGCGCTCGACGAGGGGCTGCTTCGCACCCGGCACTCGCTGCCCGAGGCGCGCGTGCTGTTCGAGCTCGGCAGGCGCGACCGGACCGAGGTGGCGGAGCTGCGCCGGGCCATGGAGGTGGACGCCGGCTACCTCAGCCGCATGCTCGCCCGGCTGGAGGATGAGGGCCTGGTGGCGCGAGAGCGGTCCTCCACCGACGCCCGGCGCCAGGTCGCCCGCCTCACCACGTCAGGCCGCTCCGAGTTTCGCCTTCTCGACAGGCGGTCCGCCAAGCACATAGGCGCGACGCTCGCCTCCCTGCGCCCGCAGGACCGGGAACGGGTGGTGGCGGCGATGGCGGAGATCCGGACCAGGCTCGAGCCGCTGGATGACGCCGCTGAGGTCGTCCTACGCCCTCCGGCCCGCGGCGACTACGGCTGGATCGTCGAGCGTCACGGCGCGCTGTACGCCGACGAGTTCGGATTCAACGAAGACTTCGAGGCCCTCGTGGCGCGGATCGTCGCCGACTTCGCGGCAACGCACGACCCCGAGCGCGAGGCGGCCTGGCTCGCCGAGGTCGGAGGCGTGCGCGCCGGTTCCGTCCTGTGCGTCCGGAAGGACGACAGGACCGCGCAGCTCCGGCTGCTGCTGGTCGAACCGTGGGCGCGCGGAACGGGGCTCGGGGCGCAGCTCGTGGACGAGTGCCTGCGGTTCGCCCGCGAGCGCGGCTACGAGGAGATATCGCTTTGGACCCAGGACGTGCTGGAGGCTGCGCACCGGATCTACGAGCGCGCCGGCTTCGAGCTCGTCGAGCGCGAGGCGCACGACAGCTTCGGCCCCGAGGTCGTCGGCGAGCATTGGTCACGGCCGCTGTAGCGGCCGTCGCGTAAGGTGCCGCCCCGGCACAACGACAAGGGGGCTCAATGGAACTCTGGGACCGGCTCGACGCCGCGGCCGAACGCTTCGATGTTCTCCGTCATCCCTTCTACGTGCGCTGGTCGGAGGGGACGCTCAGCCGGGCCGAGCTCGGTCTCTACGCCGGCCAGTACGCCCACGCTGTGCGCGCGCTGGCGGCGGCTGCCCGCAGCGTCGCCGGTTCGCCGGAAGCGGCGGCCCACGCGGCGGAGGAGGAATCGCACATCGAGCTGTGGGATGAGTTCGCGCGCGCCGTGGGCGCCGACCCGGACGCGCCGCTCCCGGAGACCTCTGACTGCGTTCACGCGTGGGCGGATCCCGACCGGTCGAAGCTCGCGACCCTGGTCGCCCTCTACGCGATCGAGTCGGCCCAGCCCGCGATCTCGGAGGTGAAGCGCGACGGGCTCGTCGACCTCTACGGGTACTCCCCCGGCCCGGCGACGGCGTACTTCGACGTCCACGCGGAGCGCGACGTAGAGCACGCCCGGGCCGGGCGGACGGCGATCTCCGAGCTGCGCTCGGATGCTTCGGACGACGGCGCCCTGGTGGCCGAGGCGGAGCGCGTCCTCGCCGCCAACTGGCGGCTGCTCGACGGGGTCGAGCGCGCCTCCTAGGCCGGCTGCGGCGCACCGGCCGGGAGCCGGCCCTCGTCGCGAAGCTTCACCAGGTGCGCCTGGAGCGTTAGCCGCGCCGCCTCGCGCAGAAGCGGGTGAGCGCTGAGGTCGGTGTCGTCCCACGCGCGGTCGAGAACCTCGTCGAGCGTGCTCGCCCCGGACTCGATCGCGGCGAGCACGCGCCGCTCCCGATCGAGGCGGTGTTCGATATAGGCGTCAATGCGCGCGTAGGGGTCCCACACGAACGGACCATGGCCCGGGCAGATCACCTCGAGGTCGAGCTCCCGTAGGCGGCGAAGCGAGTCGAGGTAGAGCGCCATCGACCCCCCGTTCGAGCCCACGAACACGCTCCCCTCGCCGAGGATCGTGTCACCCGTGAAGCACGCTCGACCGTAGAGCAGGCACACGTGGTCGAGCGAATGCCCGGGCGTCGCGATCGCCTCGAACGGTCCCACGATCTCCCCGCCG
>VAWV01000011.1:6964-7315 GCA_005883295.1 Actinomycetota bacterium | reverse complement strand
CAGCGTCTTGTTGTGAGCGATGACGAGGGCCGGCCGCTGGACCTTCTCGATCGCGAACGCCATCGTCGCGGTCTTGCCGGAGCCCGTCACCCCGAGCAGCGTCTGGAACCGCTCCTCGGCCAGGATGCCCTCAGCGAGCTGGTCGCGCGCCTTCGGCTGGTCCGCGACCGGCGTGTAGGCGGGGTTCACCTCGAACTTGGGCATGGCCAGCTGAAGCTAGCAGTCGGGGTAGACCGGCCGGCTGGCTACTGGTAGCCCAGCTCGCGGGGGTAGTGCTCGCGGTAGTCCTTCTGGTGGCGGAAGACGCTGTCGACGTATGCGCGCGTCTCGGGGAAGGGGATGTCGTCCCTG
>VAWV01000011.1:5595-6912 GCA_005883295.1 Actinomycetota bacterium | reverse complement strand
TGGTCTCCCCGGCGTTGTACGCGGCGATCGCCAGGGTCTTGTTGCCGCCGTAGCGGTGAAGGAGATAGCGCAGGTAGTAGGAGCCGTAGGCGATGTTGACCTGCGGCGTGCCGAGGTCGCTCGGCACGAATGCCGTGCCGCCGCTGCGCTTGGCGATGAACCTCGCGGTGCTCGGCAGGATCTGCATCAGGCCCTTCGCCCCGGCCGCCGAGGTCCGGTCGCTGAACTTGGACTCCTGGTAGATCACCGCCGCGATCAGCGCCGGATCGAGATGCTTCTCGCGCGCCTGCTGGCGAATGATGTCCTCGTGGCGCAGGGGGAGGGTGATCTCGCGGAGCGCCTTCTCCCCCGGGCCCAGCCACAAGGCCACCGCGCCCGCGATCACGGCTACCACGAGCAGGGCCACGCGGCGCCGGCGGCGCGTGGCCGCCTGCCGGCCCGCGCCGGATCGGTAGATGCGCGTCTCGCTCCCGGCGGTGGTCGGGGTCAAGCCTCAATCCTCGCAAGGACGGCGGCCAGGTCCCGCTCGAGCTCCTCGAGCGTGCCGTCGTTACGGACCGCGAAGTCCGCACGTTCCGCCTTCTCCATCTGGCCCAGCTGCCGCGACTCGCGCGAGGCCACGCCGGAGTGGCCCCGGGCGTCGATCCGCTCGGCGCGCAGGTCATCGTCGGCCACGACCGCGATGGTGAAGTCGAACAGATCCTCCATCGCGGACTCGAACAGGAGCGGCACCTCGACCACGGCCGCCCGCGCGCGCGGCTCACGCGATTCCAGCCCCGCCCGCCACGCTGCGATTCGCTCGCCCACCTTCGGCCAGAGGTAGCGCTCGAGCCACTCGCGCTCGCCCTGGTCCTCGAACACGACGCGGGCCACGGCGTCGCGGTCCACGCGGCCGCCCGGGGCCACCTCGGCGCCGAGCCGCTCGGACAGGTCGCGCCCGGCCGCCTCGCTGGTGAGGATCTCGTGCACGACCGCGTCGCTCGACAGCGTCGCGGCCCCGAGGCGCTCGAGCGCCTCCAGAGCGGCGGATTTCCCCGCGCCGATGCCTCCGGTCAGCCCAACGAACGGGATGCCGGCGCGGGCGTTCGCGCCCGCAGCCACCTAGGTGGTCTCGTCCGGCGGAGCTTCGTCGGTCGCGGCCGGCTCAACCGGCTCGGCGGTGTCGTCGGGCGCCGTCTCGGCGGCCTCGGCCGCGGGCTCGCCGGCCTCCGGAGCGGGCTCGGCCTCCGGGGCGGGCTCGCCGGCCTCCGGGGCGGGCTTGGCCTCGGCGGCCTCGGCGGCCCCCTCGCCGCCCGCTTCCTCGGCCCCGGCGAACAC
>VAWV01000011.1:0-5546 GCA_005883295.1 Actinomycetota bacterium | reverse complement strand
GGCGCTCAGGCTGAGGCGGCGGCGCTCGGAGTCGATCTCCAGGATCTTGACCCGGATTACGTCGCCCTGGCTGACCACCTCGCGCGGGTTCTCCACGTGGTGCTGCGCGAGCTCGGAGATGTGCACGAGGCCCTCGACACCATCGAGGATCTCGACGAACGCGCCGAAGCTCACGACCTTGGTGACCTTGCCCTCGAGCTCATCGCCGAGCGAGTAGCTGTCCACCACCCGCTGCCACGGATCCTCCTGGGTCTGCTTGAGCCCCAGCGAGATGCGCTGGCGCTCGCGGTCGATGTCGAGGACCTTGACCGGCACCGTCTGCCCGATCGAGAGGATCTCCGAGGGGTGGTTCACGTGACTCCAGGAGAGCTCCGAGATGTGGATCAGCCCGTCGATCCCGTCGAGGTCCACGAAGGCACCGAAGTCGACGATGTTCGAGATCGCACCCTCCACGATCTCCCCCGGCTGGAGCCGGTCGAGGATCTGCTGGCGGACCTCCTTGCGCTCCTCCTCGAGCACCGCTCGGCGGGACAGCACCACGTTGTTGCGGGAGCGGTTGAGCTCGATGACCTTGCACTCGATGGTCTGGCCGAGGAAGTCGTCGAGGTTCTGGACCCGGCGGATGTCCACCAGCGAGGCGGGCAGGAAGCCGCGCACCCCCAGGTCGATTATCAGGCCGCCCTTCACGACCTCGATCACGGTGCCCTCGACCGGCTCGCCCGATTCGGCGGCGGCCTCGATCCTGCGCCAGGCCTTCTCGAAGCGCGCGCGCTTCTTCGACAGCACGAGGCGGCCGTCCTGGTCCTCCTTGGTCAGGACGAGGGCGTCGACCTCCTCGCCCATCTCCACCTCGTCGTGCGGGTTGGCCGACTTGCGGATCGACAGCTCGGCCGCAGGGATGACGCCCTCGGACTTGTAGCCGATGTCCACGAGGACCTCGTCCTTGTCGATCCGGACGACCTTCCCGCTCACGACATCGCCCTCGCTGAAGTGCACCAGCGTGGCGTCGTAGTTGGGAACGATCTGTCCGTCGACCTCTATCAGGAGCCCGTTCGAGCCGTCCACGGCCTGGGGCTGGGTCAACGTCTCTGCTTCCGGCACGAGGCGCAAGGTTAGCGGCCCGATACGCTCATCGCCATGCCTCGCCGGAGGACCAAGCGCGGTGCCGAGCGCACGCCCCTGGCGGCCGATCCCGACGTCCTGATATGCGGTGCCAGCTTCGCGGGGCTGGCCGTGGCGCGCGAGCTGAGCGGCAGCGGCGCGAGCGTCCTGGTGCTCGACCGCTACGAGATCGGCGAGCGGCAGACCTCGGCCTGCGCCGCTCCCACGGGGTGGCTCGAGCGGCTCGGGCTCGGGCGCTCGATCCGCCAGACCTTCCCGGACCTTGTAGTCCACACACCCCACGTACACGCGCGCTACCGGCTGCCCTGGACGTTCTCGACCTTCGACTACCCGGAGCTGTGCGAGCTCCTTGCGGCCCAGGGCGACTTCGGCTTCGAGACCGCCAAGGTCGAGGGCCGTACGGGGGCGACCGTGCACACCGACCGCGGCGACGTATCGGCCCCGCTTGTGGTGGACGCGCTCGGCTGGCGCCGCGTGCTCGGCAACGGCTACCAGCCGCCGGACGCCCCGCTCTCGCGAGGGCTGGAGGTGCACCCGGGCGGCAAGGGCGGCGACCTCGAGATCTGGATCGACCGCCGCTACGTGCCGGCTGGCTACGGCTGGAGCTTCCCGGCGCGCGATGAGCTGCGGATCGGGGTCGGCTCCTTCGACCCCCGCTTCCACGTGAAGGACACCACGGTCCTGCTGGCGGAGGACCTCCGCTCCGAGCCGGTCGGCTACCAGGGCAACTGGATACCCCACAAGCTGCGCGCCGCCGTCGAGGACGGCGTGTTCTTCGTGGGCGACTCGGCCGGCCACTGCCTGCCGCTCACCGCCGAGGGCATCCGCACCGCGTTCTACTTCGGGATCGCGTGCGGGCGCGAGCTGCGCGAGGTGGTCGCCGGCACGCGCACGCGCGAGGCGGCCCTGCGCCGCTACGGCGAGTTCAGCGACTCGCACGAGTGGAAGTTCCGTTGGATGCTGCGCGCGCAGCGCCTCGTACCGCGGGTGCCGCCGCGCCTCCTCGGTCCGGCGATCAGGGCGATGGGATCGAAGCGCTTCGTGGACTGGTCCTTCGAGCACTACCTGCGGATCGCGTCGCCCGAGTTCGCGGGCGAGGGGCGGCCGGCGCCCGAGCCGCTGCGCGCCGCGGCCTGAGGCAGCCAGCCTCCGCTTCCAAGCAGTCGTGCCGCGAGGTGGATGGCACCCGCCCCGGCGGTGAAGACGATCATCGTCACCACGCGGTTAGCCGAGTGGAACGAGTTAGGTGCGAGCCAGACCTCGATCGGCGGTCGCCCAATCCAGTAGATCCAGAGCAGGACCGCCAGCATCAGCCCGATGGTCGCCAGGTAGAAGGTTGCCTGGCGCCGCGCGGTGGACGTGGCGATGCACGCAATCGCAAGCATCAGGAAGCACGGGAAGACACCCAGCCAGCGGCCCGTCATCGCGAGCTGACTGCCGAGGCTGTCGATCGCCGATCCGAGCCGGTCGAGGCGGCCCGTGAGATACCCGACGTCGAGCGAGGTGCCGAGCGAGGGAAGGTCGTCGTTCTTCAGCCCGTGTGCCGATCGCCAGAGGATCCACGGCGCCGCGCCGGCGGCGGCGACCGCGGACGCGCCGAGCCACTGGCCCCAGCGTCGTTCCCTCGCAACGCCGAGAACCACAGCGGCGCCGACCAGCACGGCCGCCGCCGCCGTCTCGCCCTCGTTCTTCGCATTCGCGGCGCCTGCCAGGAGCACGGCTCCGAGTAACGCGTACTCGTACCGTCCCCCGTCCAGCCACAGCCCGATGGCGAGGGCGCCCGTGCCGACGAAGCACGCGACGGTCACGTCCGCGTAGCCGACCATCACGATCTGCGACGCGTACGGCGACAGCGCGAGCGCGGCCAGCGGCGCAAGGACGATAGGCATGCTCACCCCGCGCGACCGGAGCAGGAACCCCACGGTCCACACGAACGACGCGAAGAGGATCCACAGCGAGATGTGCCACTCCTGGAGGTGGACACCGCCCATTGCCCGGAACGTGAGCGACTCGAGCAGCGGCTGTAGGACCGGGTAGTCGAGATGCGGTGGATGGGCCGGCCGGGCCAGGAAGACCTCGGGCTTCAGCCGGCCGCCGAAGTCGTAGAGCGCCCGCCCCTTGAACGACCAGAACGCCCAGTCGTCGCCGAACGTCGCCAGCTTGGCGTACGCCGTCGCGCCGACCGCGAAGTACAGCCCGATCGCTGCGACAGCGACTCGCGAGATCAATGTCTCCATCCCCCCGGCCGCCTCGAGCGCGGCCACGGCAGGGGGCCTGCCCCGCCGCCGGAGCCAGAGCCGGATCGCGACGAAGCCGATGGCCAGGAGGACGCTCGTCAGGGCGAGCTCCGGAAGCCGGATCGGCACTCCCACCACCAGCAGGAGTACGAGACAGGACATCACCGCCGCTACGCCGCTGAGGTACGCCGGCCCGAGTCGAGCGGGGATATCGCGCACGCGCGAGACCATGCCGAGCGCAAACAGGAGCGCCATCCCGACCGCCGCGAAGACGGCGTGGATCGCCACGAACCCGCCTGCGGCCCTCACGGGACCCTCGCCACCGCGTAGTCGAAGCCGAATCGCGAGATGACGGCGCCGCGACGCCGCAGCTGGTCCAGCTGGGCCCGGGGTGGGGCTCCCCAGAACACCAGGTAGTGGGTCTGCTCAGGCGTCGCCACCTGCAGGCGCGGCAGGAGCAGGAACCTGATGCAAAGCCCCTGGTGCCCCAGGGGATAGCCGGGCTGGAAGTAGTACCGCTCGCGGGAGGGCACCTCGCGGCCGACCAGCTCGATCGCATGGACGTCGATGCCCGTGGTGACCATGCAACGGGATCGCCCGCCCTCGGAGCTGACATGCGAGAACGTGCGGCGCTGGACGTCGAGGGCATACCAGCTCTCGCGGAAGGCTCCGGCACCGAGCGCGCCCAGGATGACCAACCCGGCGAGGGCGGCGGCCCGCCCGAACCCGAGCGCCAGTCCAAGTCGCCGCAGTAGCGCCATAAGCAGCAGCGCGGCCAGGACGACACCGACGGTCTGACCGATCAGGGATGCCATTTTGCGATCAGAACCCGCGGCGCTCGCGGTCCATGGGCGAGGGGCCGCCGGGCCCGAGCGAGCGATGCCGGTACCAGTAGCCGGCGAGCCAGACCGTCGCCATCACGATCGTGACGATGGTCGCGACGGCGGCGTCGCGGAAGCGCACCGCTCCGATCGCCGCGAAGAACAGGAACACGACCACCAGGCCTCCGCAGATCGCGATGGCGGCGGCGGCCGCGGTCCGGATGAAACGGGTCCGATCCTCGGCGCGGCGATCGCGGCGGCGCCTGTCCGGCGTGCGCCGGCGCTCCTCGAAGACCGGCGGCTCCGCGGTCACTCGCGTACTACCAGGAACACGCCGGCCGCGAGCAGCGCGACCCCCACCAGCCGTCCTGCCGTGACCGGCTTCTCGGGCAGCCCGAACGCGCCGAGCCGGTCCAGCACCACCGCGGTGGACAGCTGGCCGGCGATCGTGGCGGCCGTGACGCCACCGGCGCCGAGCGTTCGTACGCTCACCAGCACGGTCGTGACGTAGGCGGCGCCCAGCAGTCCGCCGGTCAGGTAGTACCAGGGGAGCTTCGGGACCCCGGAGAGGTCGACCTTCGAGCCGCTGAGCGCGGTGATGGCGAGCAGGATCGCGGTGCCGACGACGAACGAGATCGACGCCGCGGTGAACGTCCCGACCGTCTTCCCGAGCTTCGAGTTGACCGGTGCCTGCATCGCCACGAGCCCGCCGGCGATCGCGGTCAGGCCGACCGCCACGCCCCTATCCACGGCCCCTCACTTGGCGGCCAGCCAGTTCTCGCCGGACCCGACGTCCACGGCCAGCGGCGGGTCCAGGTCGTAGGCGCCGGCCATCTCGCGGACGACGATCTCCGAAGCGGCGTCGACCTCGGGCTCGGGCGACTCGAACAGGAGCTCGTCGTGGATCTGCAGGACCAGCTGCGTGGACAGGCCCGCGTCGCGCAGGGCCTCGCGGCAGCGCACCATTGCGACCTTGATGATGTCGGCGGCCGAGCCCTGGATCGGCGTGTTCACGGCCAGCCGCTCGCCGAGGGAGCGCGTGCCCCACTTGCGCGAGCGCAGCTCCGGGATGCGCCGGCGGCGCCCGAGCAGCGTGGTCACGTAGCCGTCCTCGGTCGCCCGCTCGATCGTCGTCCCCATGAAGTCGCGCACCTTCGGGAAGCGCGCCAGGTAGCGCTCGATGAACTCGCCCGCCTCGTCCTTGGGGATGTCCAGCCGGTCGGCGAGCCCGAACGCGGAGAGCCCGTAGACGATTCCGAAGTTGATCATCTTGGCCTTCGACCGGAGCCCGGCGTCGATGTCCTCAGGCGTGACCCCGAACATCTCCGCCGCGGTGGCCGCGTGCACGTCCTCGCCGCGGGCGAAG
>VAWV01000010.1 GCA_005883295.1 Actinomycetota bacterium | reverse complement strand
CCGCCCACGTGGCGGCCGTTGTCCAGCTCGAACGGGATATGCCGTCGCCGACCATTGCCGGAGGCGCTCGGGAACGTGACCAGCAGGTCCCCCACGACCACGCCCAGCGGATCGTCGGAACGGTGCGAGATCGTGGCGCCTATGAAGTAGTAGGTCGCGGTAGGCATGAACGGCACCTCGCTGCAGCGGTCGCGCATGAACTCGTCCGGGTCGCAGTCGCACCAGTCCTCCTCGACGCACGAGCCGAACCGCAGGTCCTTGATGCCCGCGCTGCGCGCGTTCACGATGGCGCCGAACGGCCGGGTCTCCGGGAGGCGGGTGAGCGCCCAGCCCGCCGCGTTCGCGGCCTTCTCGAGCGGTGCCCCCAGGTGCGGTGTGCCTAGGCAGAAGACGTGCCGCACCGGTCCGATCCAGTTCGCGCCTGAGCATTCGCCGTAGTGGCACGCACTCCGCGCCACGAGCCCACCCATCGAGTGCCCGACCAGGACGATCTCGGCGACGTCGACCGGCCACGCGTTCACGACTGCGTCGAGCACCTCGGACAGCCGCCGGCCGTTGTCGGACACGTGGAGGCCGGTGTTGTAGCGGACGTACAGCGGCGTGTAGCCGAGCTCGTCCCGCAGCCGCGATCCGAACGGCGGCGTCGACCCCATGCGCCAGGCGCCCTCGGTCTCGCACAGCCCGTGGAGGAAGACCGCGAGCCGCGGGCCGGCGTCCGGGAACGCCCGCCGGAGTCCCTGCGAATCGGTCTCCACGGCGCGCCCGTTCCGCCGCACGGTGAGCTCGAGGGCGAGCTCCGGATGCGAAGCGAGCAGCTTGTCGCCAAGCATTCCGTTGAGCGCGCCGAGGGCGAGGCTGCCGGCGGGGGAGTCCGCCATCGCCCGCCCGGTGGCCGGCAGCGCCCGGGCGACGGGCGCTACCGCCGCGCGCGGGACGAGCCGCATCGCGCCCCGCACCCCTCCGTACGCAAGCGTCGCGATCCCGTCGTGCATCAGCCGCACGGGCTGTCCCAGCAGCCCGAGCGCGCCGAACACCCGACCGGAGACCGCGCGGTGCACCTCGCCGACAGTCGACCCCGACCTCCCGAGCACGTCTCCAGCCAGTTGCCCCAGGCCGACCATCTCTCTGCTTCGCATCGACTCCTCCTCCCTCGAGCGCCGAGCCACCGATCCTAACTGACCGTCCGGTCAGTTAGTTCCGACTCCAGATGCGCGAGCTGGGTAGATCATCGCCGCATTGAGGGCGTCCGCCGCTCGCCCATCCGTTCAATCTCCACGAGATGGCGCGGGTCGGCGGCTACTCCGACATCGCCCACCTGTACTTCCGCGATCGACTGTGGTCGCACCCGGCTCCGTACTTCGACTACCGGTTCGAGTACCCGGCGCTGACGGGCGCGTTCGTGTGGCTCGCCAGTGCCCTGCACAGCGGAGTCGTCGCCTACTTCCTCCTATCTGCGGGTCTGCTTCTTGCATTCGGCGTCGCGTCGGTGTGGCTCCTCGGCCGGATCGAAGGCGCCAACCCCTGGAGTTTCGCCGCCGCACCGGCACTCGCCTTCTACGGGGTCCTCAACTGGGACCTGGCCGGCGTGTTCCTGTTGCTGTGCGCGCTGTGGCTCTTTCATCGCGAGCGCGACGTGGTCGCCGGCGCCGTCCTCGCGCTGGCGACGGCGGCCAAGCTGTTCCCGCTTGTCGTCCTTCCAGTGGTCCTCGTGCTGCGCGCCGCAGACCGCCGCTGGCGCGACGCGCTGAGGCTCTCACTCGCGTTCATGGCGGTCACGGCGGCCGTGAACCTGCCGGTGGCGATCGACCCCGGCGCGCCGAACGGGATCAGATCGTCGTGGCTCTACTTCTTCACCTTCAGTGAGTCGCGCCCGCCACGGGCGACGATCTGGAAGCCGCTGGTAGACGACCACTCCAACCTCGTCACCGCCCCGCTGCTTCTGGCCGGGCTAGTGGCGATCTTGGTGGTGGGGGTGCGGACGCGTAATCGACACGGCGGGTCGCTACTGCCGGCGTCCGCCGCGTCCCTGTTGTGGGTCTTCGGAGTCGCCAAGGTCTACAGCCCGCAGTTCGCGCTATGGATCTTCGCCGCGCTCGCGGTGGCCGGGGCGCCGTGGCGGCTCGCGCTCGGGTTCGCTCTCGTGGACATCCTCGTATTCACGACGACCTTCGGACCGCTCTACCCCGGGTTTGGGCCCTTCGCGCCGGCCGGCGTGCCGGTCGAGGTCCAGTGGGCGGCCTACGGGTTGCGCCAGGCCTTCACCGTCGCCCTCGCCGCCTGGATGTGCCGAGAGCTCCTACGCACCGGCGTGGACGACATCCGTGCTTGCGGCGCGCCGCGGCCCGACAACCACCGTCGCCGCGCCCCGGCGAACCCTCTCGTCCAGCATCGCCTGGGACACCGGTTCGGGGCGGGGGGCGCTGTAGGCGAGCACAGCGAAGTTCCGCTCGAGGTGCGTGCGGGCCCGCCTGAAGCCCGGTAGCCGCAGGCGCAGGAGGCGAATGAGCTCCCTTCGGGCGACGCGCGATTCGCCCTGCGGCGGCATGACGACGATGTCTACCTCGACCACCCGCACGCTACGCGTCCAGCCGAGCCGCGCCGCGCCGAGGTAGTACTCGAGCGGCTTACGACCGGCCTGTCCCGGGGTCGCCACAACCGCGCGCCGGTGCGAAGAGCGACCAAGGTCCTCCGCGGCCGAGCGCCAGTCCTCACTATGAAACTTGGGCTGCCCGGCTCCGGCGATCACGATGCCGATCGACAGCGCCACGACCCCGGCCATCGCGATGCGTCCCGTGCGCGAGCCGGCCGCGTACCCCGCGCCGACGGCGATGAGCAGAGGGACCGTCACCGCGAGCGAGTTCCGAGCGGAGATGTAGTCGACGCCCACGAGGGCCAGTGCGACGGGCAAAGCGACCGCCCCGGCCACCAGGCGGCCAGCGACCGCAGCGCCGGATCGGTCGGCGCCAACAGCGCGCCGGACGGCCAGGGTGCCGGCCACCGCTATCGCGGTTATCGCGGCTAGTCCCACCGGCAGCGGCGGCCCGGCGTCGAAACCCGTGACCAGATCCCCCGGCAGCGAGGCCAGTCGCCCGATCAGCGAGCTGTGCGCAATCCACGCCGCGTGGCCGTATGAGGCCTGACGCAGCGCCAGGGGGAAGATCGCGGCGCACGCAGCCCCAACCGTCGCGACCGCGGCGATCGCCTCGCGACGCACCGCACAGCGCCGGAGGAGCACGGTCGCCTCCGGTATGGCGAGGAAGACAGCGAAGTAGTGCGTCAGTACTGCCAGGCTGGACGCGGCTGCCCAGAGTGCGAGCGCCAGCCGGCTCGAGCTCTTGAGCGTGCGGGCGAAACACCACAGCGCACCCGCGCCAAGGAACACCAGAAGCATGTACGCGCGGGCTTCGTCCGAGTACCAGACAAGGACGGGGCTGGCAGCGGCGAGGGTCGCCGCGTAGAGGGCACCGCGCCGCGACACCAGCTCCTGCGCAGCACCGTAGGCGAGCGGGACAGTCCCGGCGCCGACGAGCGCCGACAGCGACCGCAGACCGGCCTCCGTTGTCCCGAACAGCTTCGCCCACAACCACGCGAGCGAGTAGTACAGCGGTGGGGTCGACTCGAGACGGGCAACGTGATCGAGCATGTCGCCATACGGGCGGTGAAGGAGGAACACGGTGCTGATCTCATCGCCCCAGAACCCCTTCGCGTCGATCGCGACCAACCGAAGCGCCGCCGCGAAGGCGGTCACGGCGGCCAGGAGGACGATCGTCCGCCTGTCCCCGGCACGCATCGGAGCCGCCCCTAGCGGAACACGCCGTTGTGCCCCAGCGAGTACCTGCCCGGCTGCGGGAAGACCGCGAGGCCGTGCGGACCGCGTCCGACCCTGATCCGCTTGATCAGCCGTCCGGTCTTCGTGTTGATCGCGTACACGACTGCGTCGTAGCGCCCGGCCAGCCACAGTACCTTGCCGTCGCTCGACACCCCGCCCATGTCGGGGCTGCCGCCACCGGGCAGCTGCCACTTGCGGACCTGCCTGCGGGTCTTGAACGAGATCAGCGAGATCGTGCCCTCGCGCCGGTTGGAGACGTAGAGCAGGCGCGAGTCGCGGCTCGCGTACAGGCCGTGCGCTCCGAATCCGGTGTGGACGAGCCCGCGCTTGCGGAACTTCTTCGCGTCGATGATCCACACCCCGTTCGCCGCCTGGTCGGCGACGTAGAACACCCGCCCGTCCGGAGACAGCTTCACGTCCTGCGGCATCGCCCCGAGGCCGAGCCAGACCGAGCGCACCACGCGCTCGCGCTTCACGTCGATCACGATCATCTTCCCGGCCGGACAGGGCACGTGCAGCGCGTGATGCATGCGCATCGTGATCGCGTCGCGGAAGTCGAGCCGCTGCAGCGCCTCCGCCACGACGATCGCGTACAGCCCGTTGGGCGTGAAGTACATGTTGTACGGGTCGGATACGCGCACGGGCTTTCCGCGCCGGCCGGTCCGAGGGTCGATCGGGGTGAGGCTGTTGCCCGCGTTGTTGTCCACCCAGAGGGTGCGGAGGTCCCACGAGGGCGTCACGTGCTGAGGGTTCGCACCCGTTCGGAAGTGGTCGACGACCTTGTACGTGTGCGGGTTGATCACGTCGACCGTGTTGCTCTGCGAGTTCGGCACGTAGATCCGCTCGGGGTCGTCACGGACGGTGGGCGAGAGCCGGTTCGGCTGGTCGGCGGCGTACACGTCGTGCTTGTTCAGGAGCTTCGGCATCACGCCGCGCTTGAGCGGGTGCGCGAGCTTCCGCTTGAGCCAGGGCAGGTGCGACGCGTCGTCCTGAAGCTCCGAGATCGGCCGCAGGCGCGGCGGCTGCGGCCGCTGGGCGGGGCTGTCGGCCGACAGGCCGCACCCGGACGAGGCGAGGGCCAGGCCCGCCGCCGCCGCCAGGCCGATGACCGCGCGCGGGATCACCCTGCCGGCTCCAGGACGAGGACCTCGCCGCGCACCCCGCTGGTGTCGCGGCCGCCCACCACGTAGATCCGGAATCCGTCGTCCACCGCGGCCGCGTCGCTGAGCGGCCCCGGCAGGCGACCGGCGCTGTAGACGCGCCCCGTCCGCGGGTCCACCGCGCGGATGAAGCTGCTCTGTCCGGTGTCGCTGTCGCTCCGCCCGCCGATCACGTAGAAGCTCCCGTTCAGCGAGGCGCCGGCGGCGTGGGTAAGGGCGCGGGGCAGGTCGCCGATGTGGGTCACGGTCCCGGCCGTCGGGTCGAACGAGTACACGGCGCGCTGTGCGGTGACGCCCGACGTGCCGCCGGCGATGAGGAGGCGGCCGTTCACCGCTGCGACCGCCGCGTAGCGGAGCGCCACCGGCAGCCGGCCGACCACGCGCGCGCCGCCGCCCGGGCGGAAGGCCACGATGGTGCGAAGCGGCGCGCTGCCGGTGTATCCACCGACCACGTACGCGGTGCGGCCGATCACCGCCGCGCCCACGTCGGACGCCGGCACGGGAAGGAGGCCCGCGGGGGTGGCGCCGCCCGCGGAGTCGACGGCCGTTATCGAATCGCTTCCGCTCTCGCCCGTCCCGCCGCCGAACACGTACGCACGGCGGCCCAGCGTGACGGCTGCGGCGTCGTGGATCGGCTGCGGGAGCTGGCCGATCGTGCGCTCCTGGGAGCCCACAACCTCCACGATCGAGGACGCGGAGACGTCCGTCGAGTCGAGCCCGCCCATCGCCAGGAGCCGCCCGCCGGGCAGGATCGCCGCGGCCGGGAGCTGGACGGGGGAGCTCAGGACCGTTTGGACGCGGGCTCGCAACGGCCCCGGCCGCGCCGGCACCGCGGCGCGCCTGCGCAGCTCGTGGGCCCGGCGGTCGCCCGCCGAGGTCGAGCTCTGCGTCCCTCCGCCGCACCCGGACGCTGCCGCCGAACATGCAACGAACAGCACAAGTCCCGCGGTTGGACCGCTCATGACGTGCATTTCGTGCAGCCCTTCATTAACTGCGCGTGAACGGCGCCAGGCATTCAGGAACGTTTAAGGCCTTTGCGGGAATCCTCGCTCCATGCACTGCGGTAGGGGCGCTCACGTGTGGCTTGCCCTCCTTCTGATGGCGCTGGTGGTTGGTGGGTGCGGTTCCTCCAAGAAGTCCAGCTCGTCCGCATCGGGTGGCGCGGGTGGCGCGAATTCCCCGGCTGCCGAGGCGCAGGCCGCCGCCACAGGCGACATCCCCGACAACCAGGTGTTCCTGACGTTCCGCAACCCCTCGAGCGGTTACTCGATCGTATATCCCGAGGGCTGGGCGAAGACGGGCTCGGGCGACAAGGTCACGTTCCAGGACAAGAACAACGTGATCTACATCGCCGTGCAGCGCGGGTCGAAGCCGACCGTTTCGAGCGTGGAGGCGGGGGTGGCGAAGCTGAAGGCCTCGACCCCGTCGGTGAAGGTCAGCTCCGCTCAGACGCTGACCATCGGGGGCGAACAAGTGGTCAAGGCGACCTACTCCAGTGAGAGCAAGCCGAACCCGGTCACCGGCAAGCGGGTGCGGCTGGTTGTCGATCGCTATGCGTACTACAAGGCGGGGCGCGTCGCGCTCGTCGACCTCGGAACGGCGGCCGGCGTGGACAACGTGGATGCCTACCGGATGATCTCCAGGAGCTTCAAGTGGCAATGAGGAGCCTCTACCGCGAGCCCGAGCAGGCGCCGGAGGCTCGGCGGATCGAATGGCCCGCCCTCGAGTTTCACGACGTCTTCAAGATCTTCCACTCGGGGCCCGTGGAGACGGTCGCCCTGCGCGGGGTGAGCTTCAAGGTCAACGTCGGCGAGCTCGTGGCGATCCTCGGTCCGTCCGGGTGCGGGAAGAGCACGCTCCTCTCGCTCGCCGCGGCGCTCGACCAGCCGTCGGCGGGCGAGGTCCGGTCGCACGGCGCGTCGCTCGCCCGGCTCGACGAGGACGAGCTGGCCGAGTACCGCGCGCGCGACCTGGCGGTGGTGTTCCAGAGCGACAACCTGTGGCCCGTCCTGTCGGCGCGCGAGAACGTGGAGCTCGGGCTGCGGCTGGCGGGGGCGGAGGAGATCCGCGGCCGCGCGCAGTCCGCGCTGGCCTCGTTCGGGCTGGCGAAGCGCGCCGACAACCGGCCGGCGGCGCTGTCCGGTGGCGAGCAGCAGCGCGTGGCGATCGCGGCCGCCGCGGCGCGGGAGGCGAAGCTGCTCTTGGCCGACGAGCCGACCGGCGAGCTCGACGCCGGGAACGAGCAGTCGGTGCTCGAGGCGCTGGAGCGCCTGCGGTCGGAGCACGGCGCGACGGTGCTCGTGGTCACCCACTCGAACGTGGTGGCCGACGCCGCGGACCGTGTCGTCGAGATGCGCGACGGGAGGAGATTGGCGTGAGCGAGCGCCTGCTGGAGCTCGACGCAGTGGTGGTGGCGCACGCGACGGCGGGTACGGAGGTCCGCGCCCTCGACGGCGTCGACTTCGCGCTCGACGCCGGCGAGTCGGTCGCGCTCTGGGGCCCGTCCGGCTCCGGCAAGACGACGCTCCTGCACGTGCTGGGCGGCCTGGTCCCGCCCACGCGCGGCCGCGCGCTCTGGCGGGGCGAGCCGCTGCTCCCGATACAGACTGTGGCCGAGCTCGGTCACCGGACCCAGCGCGTCGCGTACGTCTTCCAGGGCAGCAAGCTGCTGCCGACACTCACGGCCTACGAGAACGTGGCCTTTGCGCGCTGGGCGTCGGGCACCAACGGCCACCGCGCGCACTCCCCCGACGAGCTCCTCGGCATGGTCGGGCTCGCGGCGAAGCTGGACGCCCTTCCCGGGGAGCTCTCCGGCGGCGAGGCCCAGCGCGTGGCGATCGCGCGCGCCCTGGGACAGACGCCGGAGCTCCTCCTCTGCGACGAGCCCACCGGCCAGCTCGACTCCGACACCGGCACCCGCGTGCTGGACCTGATCGATGCCCTGCGTGAGGAGCTCGGGTTCACGCTGGTCACCGCGACGCACGACATCGGCGTGGCGCGGCGCTACGACCGCATCGTCGAGCTCGAGGACGGACACGTCCTGGCCGCGGAGGCCGTAACCGCGTGAAGGCCGCCGCGCGCTTCGTCCTGACGGGGCTCCGGCGCCAGGCCGCGAAGACCTCCACGCGCGTTCTCGTGCTCTCGGTGGCCGTCGCGCTGATCGGCGCGATGTCCGTGTTCGTCGCGCACTCGCTCCGGACGATGACCACGAGCGCGGTGCGGAGCGTGCCGCTCGACTGGCAGGGGCCGGTCGGCTCGTACGCCAAGGCGGGCGCGGTCGCGGGCGGCGTGGCACGGCAGCCGGGCGTGGCCTACGCGGCGCCCGCCGCCACGGCCCCGTTCGCGGGGATCTCGCACTCCGGCCCGGCCGGGCAGTCCAACTCGGCGAACGGCTCGATCCTCGCGGTGCCGCCGGATTACGCACACCACATCGGCAGCTTCCGCTTCCTCCAGGGCGGCCTGAAGGAGGGCTCGGTGGTGCTCGACCAGCAGCTCGCGGCCACGCTCCAGGCGCGGATCGGCGACACGGTTGCGATCACCGCGCGCAAGGGGGCGCCCGCGCGGAAGCTGACGGTTAGCGGCGTCTCGCTGGTCACCGCGCCGGACGTCCTGTTCCAGCCGCTCAACCCCCTCCTCGGCCCGGCACCGGCGCAGCCCCCGTCGGACATCGCGGTCATGCCCGTCGCGACGTTCGCGAAGAGCTTCTCGCACGACCTTCCGGCGATCCCCGCGGGCAGCGCTGGCTCGGCGGCGGTCCCTGGTGCGCAGAGCGGCGTGCAGTGGCAGGTCCAGGCGCAGATCGCCCCGCACGCGCTTCGGGGTACGCCGAGCCACGCCCTCACGCAGGCCACGCGGCTCAAGAACAGGGTGGAGCGCTCGCTGCCCGGCCAGGTCCAGTTCGTGGACAACCTGTCGGACAGCCTCAACACCGCGAGCGGCGACGCCCTCTACGCCGACACGCTCTACATCATGCTCGCGGTGCCGGGTGCAATCGTGGCGCTCGGGCTCGCGTACCTGGCCGCGCTGGGCAGCGCGGGACGCGACCGGCACGACCTGGCGCTCCTTCGCGCGCGGGGGGCAAGCCGCCGCCATCTGGTCCTGCTCGCCGTTTCGGAGAGCGCCGTGCTGGGCGTAGTGGCGGGCGCCCTGGGCACCGGGCTGGCCATCGTCGCCGCGCGGGCCCTGATCTCCGGCGACCTCGGGCTCACCCCTGCGCGCGCGATCATCACTGCGGTGGTGTGCATGGTCGTGGCGGCCGGCGGCGCCGCGGCCGCAAGGCTGGGCGCCAGCGGGTCTGCCCTCCGCGCGACCGTGGCCGAGGGGCGCCGGGGAACCGAGCGCCCGCGGCGCCCGCTGTGGCAGCGGCTCTACGTGGACGTGGCGTGCCTCGCGGTCAGCGGACTCATCTACTGGCTCACCGCCCGCACCGGCTTCTCTGCAGTGGTCAACCCCGACTCGAACCCCACGCTCTCGCTTTCGGTCTACATGTTCTTCGCGCCGGCGCTCTTGTGGATCGGGGCCACGCTCCTGCTCGTGCGGCTGCGCGGTCGGCTGTTCGTGTGGGCGGCGGGGCGCGCGGTGCCGGGTGGCCGCGCCGATTCCGGGCGGGGCTTCCTGCTCGCCAGCGCCAGCCGGCGGGGACCTGCGATCAACCGCGGCCTCCTGCTGGTCGGGCTGCTGCTGGCGTTCGGCGTGAACCTGGGCCTCTTCTCGGCCACCTACGACAAGCAGTCGAAGGTGGACGCGAACCTCACGCTGGGGGCCGACGTGGTGGTGCAGGCGCCGCCCGGACTGGCGACCTCCCGCGACCTCCCGCACAAGGTGGCCCGCGTGAACGGCGTCTCCGCCACCACCCCGGTGGACCACTCGTACGCGTACGTCGGGCCGGACCTGCAGGACACGTTCGGGGTCGACCCGGGCACGATCGGCAAGGCCACCACCCTCCGCGACTCCTACTTCCTGAGCGGCACGGCGGGGTCGAACATGCAGCGGCTCCGCGCCCACCCGGACGGGATCCTGGTGAGCAAGGAGACGATCAGCGACTACTCGCTGCGGACCGGCGACCTGCTCAAGCTGCGCGTGCTCGACCACCGGACGGGCAAGTTCCATGTGGTCCCGTTCCACGTGGCCGGGATCGTGCAGGAGTTCCCGTCGGCGCCGCGCGACTCGTTCATGGTCGCCAACCTCGGCTACCTCCAGGCGGCCGACCACACGGGCGGCCCCAACGTCGTCTTCGCCAGGTCGAGCGGCGACCCGACCGCGGTGGCACAGCGCGTCGCGGCGGCCACCCGCCAGGACGGGACGATCGTGAAGAACATCAGGGACCAGGTGACCCAGACCGTCAGCTCGATCACGACCGTCGACCTCACCGGGATCAGCAAGATCGAGGAGGCCTTCGC
>VAWV01000009.1 GCA_005883295.1 Actinomycetota bacterium | reverse complement strand
GCGCGGCGAAGGGCGGACTCCATCGCGGCCCTCTTGTCCTCCGTCCGGCGCAGCTCCTCGCGAGCGGCTGGAGCGCCGCGGCCAGGAGCAGCCATATGAGCGGCACGAGCCACTTGGTGCGGCGGCCGGTGACGAAGTGGGCGACGACCCGCACGCGGCGATCATGCCACGCGCCAGGGGCGTTCAGACCGGCATTGGCACAATCGAACAATGACCGCCGAGCAGCCGCGCTTTCGCATGGAGCCGCTTCCGTCACCGGAGGCACCCCTCGAGATGCCGAGCGAGCTCCAGCCCAGGCACCTCGCACGCCGGGCGCTTCCCGTCGCGGGCCTCCTCGTCGTGTTCGGCCTGATCGTGCTCCTGACGCCGGGACTCGACCAGGTACGCCACCTCCTCGAGACCGCCCGCCCGGGATGGCTCGTGCTGGCCGTGGCGTTCGAGAGCTCGGCTGGTCGGAGCTGGCCATGGGGTCGATCGTGCCGGCGAGCGGCATCGGCGGCCTCGCCCTCGGGGCGTGGATCCTCCGCGAGGGCGGCATGCCGACGAACCAGATCGCACGCCGCTCGGTCGCGTTCTTCCTGATCAAGGGCGCGGTCAACTTCGTGGCCGTGGCCGTGGTCGGCGTCGTGATGGCCGTTGGCCTATCCGGGCCCCATCTCTCGCTCTGGCTCACCGCGTTTCCCGCGGCCGGCGCGCTGGCCCTCGTCGCTCTCGTCGTTCTTGTTCCGCGGCTCGGTGCCGGCACCCGACGGCCGGCAACCGCCGGGCGCATCGTGCGGGCGATGTCCGCGAGCCGGCGGGCACTGGTCGGGGGCGTCGAGGAGGCGCTGGCGATCCTCCGCGCACGCGAACCGCTCCTGTTCCTGGGAGCCATCGGATACTGGGCCTGGGACAACGCCGTGCTCTGGGCGACGTTCCACGCGTTCGGGTACTCCCCGCCGATCGTCGTGGTGCTGATGGCCTATTTGATCGGGCAGCTGGGAGGCCTGCTTCCCCTGCCGGGAGGGCTGGGCGGCATCGACGGGGGCCTGTTCGGGGCGTTCGTGGTCTACGGCGCACCTGCCGCCGTGACGGCCGCCGCTGTGCTCGCATACCGGATCATCCTGTTCTGGCTCCCGCTGCTGGTCGGAAGCGTGACGTTCGTGTCGCTGCGGCGCGGTCTCAACCGGCCCGACCGCCCCGACCTCTGCGTGGTCCCAGCGGCCTCGTAGAGGCCCTGAAGCCGAGCGCGGGTAGCCGGTTCCCGCCATAAAGGACCGGGCCCTGGGAGCCGACACATGTCCCAGTGCCTTCGGCCGCACGACCGAATCCCTCCTTCGACGCCCTCGCCGCGTCCGCTCGCCCCTCGCCGCTCGAGCCCGGACAGACGAACGGCGGGACGTCGCCATGCAGCGGTGAGGCGGCCGCGCGCTACCAAGCGCTGATCCACAGCCTCCCGGACACGGTCGTCGCGGTGTTCGACCGTGAGCTCCGCGGCGTGACGATCGACGGCGGCGGGCTTCCGGACGAGTTCGACCGGACGGCGTTCAAGGGACGGCCACTCAACGGGTTCGTGGGATCCGAGGACTTCGCGGTCCTCGAGCCGCATTACCGCCGTGCTCTCGAGGGCGCAGCCAGCTCGATGGAGTTCGTCCCGCACGACTCCGAGCTCGTGTACGCGCTCGACTTCCTGCCGCTCCGGCAGCATCCGGAGGGCCCCGTCGCCGAGGTCTTCACCCTCGCGCGCGACATATCCGAGCGCAGCAGGGTGGAGGCCGAGCGGCGCCAGCGCACCGCGCAGCAGGCGGCGGTAGCCGAGCTCGGCGTGGCCGCGCTGGAGGGGGTGGAGGTCGGCGCGCTGATGGATGAGGCGGTCTCGATCGTCGCTCGCACGCTCGGGGTGGAGCTCTGCGAGGTGCTCGAGCTCTCGCCAAGCCGCGAGTCGCTGCTGCTGCGCGCCGGGGTGGGATGGAAGGACGGCCTCGTACGCAGCGCCGCGATACCGATGGGATCCGAGTTCTACGCCGGGTTCACCTGGGGCTCGCGTGGCCGCGTGCTGGTGGGGGACTGGAGCGAGGAGCGGCGCTTCAAGCCCACCCCGATCCTGCGCACCGAGGACGCTGCGAGCAGCGCGACCGTCACGATCGGCGGCCAGAGCCGGCTCTACGGGGTGCTGGGGGCCCACGCCAAGCGCCCCGGCGCGTTCAACGAGCACGACGTCGACTTCCTCCAGGCCATCGCCAACGTCCTGGCCGAGGCGATCGGGCGGCGCGCGGCCGAGCAGCACGTCCGCCACCAGGCGCTGCACGATCCGCTCACCGGCCTTCCGAACCGCACCCTTCTCCTCGAGCGCATCGGGCACTGGATCGACCGGGCCGCCCGCTCACACGGCACGGCCGCGCTGCTCTTCGTCGACCTCGACAACTTCAAGGTCGTGAACGACGTGCTCGGCCACGAGGCCGGCGACGAGCTTCTTGCCCTCGTGGGCGAGCGAATCGCGGCCGCGATGCGCGCGAGCGACACGGTGGCGAGGCTCGGAGGCGACGAGTTCGTGGTGTTCTGCGAGGACATCTCGGGCGAGCACCACGCGCTCAGCCTCGTGGAGCGCCTGTTCGAAGTCCTCGAGGCGCCGTTCGACGTGCGCCAGCGACGCCACCACGTGACGGCAAGCGTCGGCATCGCGCTGGCGGACGAGGGCTCGGCCGCCGACGACCTGATGCGTGACGCCGACGCGGCGATGTACAGGGCGAAGGAGCGGGGCCGCAACCGCTACGAGGTGTTCGACAGCGAGATGCACGCCTGGTCCCGAAAGTGGCTCGAGACCGAGGCCGACCTCCGTCGCGCGCTCGCGGGTAGCGAGCTCGTCAACGTCTATCAGCCAATCGTGCGGCCGGGCGACGGGCTTATCACCGGCTTCGAGGCGCTCGTCCGCTGGCAGCACCCGACACGCGGGTTGCTCGGTCCCGCCGACTTCATCGAGGTCGCGGAGCAGAGCGGGCTGATCGTGGAAGTCGGCACACACGTGCTCCGCGAGGCGTGCGCGGAGGCGGCACGCTGGCAGGCGCTGTCCGAGCGGCCCGCCGAACCGCCCCGCGTGAGCGTGAACGTGTCGCCGCGCCAGCTCGCCGACCCCGGCCTCACCGACACCGTGATCGAGGCGCTCGACGCAGCCGGGCTCGAACCCAGCCTCCTCAGCCTCGAGATCACCGAGAGCGCGCTGGTCGGCGACGCGGAGTCGACCCTGGAGGTGCTCACACGGCTCAAGGACTTCGGGATCAGGATCGAGCTCGACGACTTCGGGACTGGCTACTCGTCGCTCACCTACCTACGGCGCTTTCCGATCGATGCGGTCAAGATCGACCGCTCGTTCGTCAGCGGCCTGGTGACCAGCCCGGAGGACTCCGCCATCGTCGGCGCCGTGATCTCGATGGGCCGGTCGCTCGGCCTGCACGTCATCGCCGAGGGCGTCGAGACGAGCGCCCAGGCGGAGGAGCTCGCCGCACTGGGCTGCGGCTTGGCCCAGGGCTTCCTGTTCGCGCGCCCGATGGACGCGCAGGCGACGCACGAGCTGCTGCGCGGCTGACCGAGTAAGCCGCCGTTGCTTGACAGCCCCCGTCAGCCCGGAGAAACTGGGCTGTGTCGGTCACGCTGTTGATCCTTCGACTGCTGCTCGCGGGCGTGTTCGCAGCGGCCGGCGTCGCGAAGCTCTTCGACCTGTCCGGCTCGCGCGAGGCGATGAAGCAGTTCGGCGTACCCAGCAGGCTCGCGCCTACGCTGGGGACGCTGCTACCAATCGCTGAGCTCACGGCGGCGGTGGCGCTGCTGCCCGACGCCTCGGCGCGTTGGGGAGCGCTAGGTGCGCTGGTGCTGCTGATGTCCTTCGTCGCCGCCATCGGGCTCAACCTCGCGCGCGGTCGCACCCCAGACTGCCACTGTTTCGGCCAGCTGCACTCCTCGCCCGCGGGTTGGTCGACGCTCGTCCGCAACGCCCTGCTCGCGGCGGCGGCGGGCGTGGTCGTGTGGCGCGGCGGGACGGCGGCCGCCGCGTGGCGCTCGCTAGACCGGCTCTCGCCATCCGCCGTCGTGGCCCTGGCCGGCGGGCTTGCGCTCGCGGTCGTGACCGCCGCCGGCGCCTGGTTCATGCTGTCGCTGCTGCGGCAGCAGGGACGCATGCTGCTGCGGATCGATGACCTCGAGGATGCCCTGCGCGGGGCCGGCCTCCCGCTGCCGGGCGCCGCACGGCAGGACGGCCTAACGGTGGGCACGGCGGCACCCGACTTCTCACTGGCCGGACTGCACGCGGAGGTCGTAACGCTGGAGTCGCTGGTTTCGCGTGAGCGCCCGCTGCTCCTGGTCTTCACAGACCCCGGCTGCGGTCCGTGCACCGCGCTGATGCCCGAGGTGGCCACCTGGCAGCGCGACCTCGCCAGCCAGTTGACCGTCGCGATCGTAAGTCGCGGGTCCGTGGCGGACAACCGCGCGAAGAGCAAGGAGCACGGCGTGCACAACGTGATCCTGCAGAACGACCGCGAGGTGGACGAGGCCTACTTGGTGGAGGCGACCCCGAGCGCGGTACTGGTCGATCAGGACGGGCGCGTGGCGAGCGCAGTTGCCGCGGGCCCGGATCAGATCCGTGCGCTCGTGGCGCAGGTCCACCAACCGCCGCCGTCGGTGGTCCGGGTGCCCGGCCGGTCGACCGGCGATGCGGCCCCGCAGTTCGAGTTGCAGGACCTCGATGGCACGCAGGTCTCAGACGCCCAACTCGAGGGCCGGACGACGCTGCTTCTGTTCTGGAATCCCGGCTGCGGCTTCTGCCAGCAGATGCTTCCGGACATCACGGCGTGGGAGAGCGCGCGGGGCAGCGGGGAGCCCGAGCTGCTGGTGGTCTCCATCGGCAGCGCGGCGGACAACCGTGCGCAGGGATTCCGCGCGCCGGTGCTGCTGGACCCGGGATTCAGCGTGATGCGGGCGTTCGGCGCCGACGGCACGCCCTCGGGGCTGCTGATCGATGCGGAGCGTCGGATAGCGTCGGGGCTCGCGGTAGGCGCCCCTGCGGTTCTTGAGCTCGCGCGGGGCGCCGCGTCCCGGGCGACCTGAGCGGCGGGCGCCGGTTCCAGCGCGGGCCACGTGTTTGCGTCGCCTACCCACACCTGCAGCTGCCCCACGTCCGGCGACCCGACCTGGAACTAGCGGACGCACTTTCGCGTCTCCTTGGCTTCCTGTTCGCGCGCCCGATCGACGCGCAGGCGACGCACGATCTGTTGCAGGGCTGACCTAGCTCATCAGCTGCGGTCGGGAAATCGGTCCAAAGTCGTTTGGTCCCCTCAAGGGGCCTCGCGGCCGTGCCGGTAGTGACCTATGGCGATGCGCGCCCGCCCAGTCGCTGCGCGAGTGCGTTCGGGAGAGTCCGGCTGGACCCTCATAGAGCTCCTCGTGTCCAGCGTGATCCTCGTGGTCATGCTGACCGCGGTGCTCGCGCTGCTCGAGGCGACGAACGCCGCGGCGCCGCGGGACCAGGAACGGGCGCACGACCTCCGCGAGGCCCAGGTGGGGCTGTACCAGACGACACGCGAGCTGCGGCAGGCGTACTCGCTCGTGTCGAACTCCGCGTACTCGATCGAGGCCCACGTCTGGGAGAACGGCGCGGATCACGACGTGACCTACGACTGCACGGGGGCCTCCCCAACGCTGCCTGGCCTCGGCGCGTGCGTGCGGTTCGAGACGAGCGGAGGCAACCACGGCCCCTCGACCGTCGTGATCGACAGGTTGATCAACAAGCCAGGCAGCGGGCTTAGCCCGGTCTTCACGTATGCCACCAACGGCAGCGGGCGAACGACCTACGCGAGCGCCCACGTCGAGGTACCGGCCAAGGGGGCGCGGACGACCGGCTACAGCCACCGCATCGTCCTCGACGACGGCTTCTACATGAGGAACCTCGATGGGTGAGCGTCGGGCCAGATGCTTGCGCGGCGAGGACGGCATGACGCTCGTCGAGGTGCTCATCGCAGCCCTCCTCATGGCGGTCGGCGTGATCGCGATGATCAGCGTCTTCGACAGCTCGCGCGGTTTAGTCACCACGAGCGAGAAGAACGACGTGGTCGCCCACGAGGGTGAGGCCGAGATGGAGCGGCTGCTCGCCCGCGACTACAGGAGCATCGCCCTCACCACCACGCCATCCCACTCGAGCTCGAGCACCGACCCGGACTACTACGTCCAGCCGGACGGCACCTACCAGTGGGATCAGTCCACGTCGCCGAGGCCGGCAGACCCGGTCGTCGTGGACGGGACCCACGGCGCGGTGGCCCATATCTCCACGTGGAACGACGGCCAGAGCCGACTGAGCGGGTCGATCTATCGCTACGTGACGTGGATCGACGATCCGAACATCGCGGGCACGCAGGACACCAAGCGGGTGACCGTGGTCGTCACCGTCAACAACACCGACACCGGGGCGGCGGCCGGTCAGCTGAAGAAGCCGGTCCTCCTGTCCTCGGTGGTCATCGACCCGGCGGCACAATGAGCGAACGGAACCTCCGCCGGCGCCTGGTGAGGGAGGACGGCATCGCGTT
>VAWV01000194.1:7347-14676 GCA_005883295.1 Actinomycetota bacterium | reverse complement strand
TTAGGCAGGACGGTGGCAGCCGAAGGCGGCCAGGCGGGAGTCGCTGAGGGATGGCGGCGCCCCGTTCGACGCCGTTCCCCAACGGGTTCCCCCTTTATTGCCCATGTCCAGCACGAGCGCGCGCTTGCGCCGCCACTCCGAGTCGTAGAGCCAGGCTCGCTGGAGCGGCCGGCCGCCGAGGCGGGCGGACTGCACATACCGGTTCGACGCGGAGGTGCCGCGCGCCGTGATCGTCAGCGTCCCGCCGGGTCCGGTCGGATCGATCGTTACGGACGGGAACTCGGGGCTGCCGATCGTGTAGAACGGCGCGCCCGGAGTGACGGGCGAGAGCCCGAGCGCGTTCCACACGTACCAGCCCGAGAGCCCGCCGAGGTCGTCGTTCCCGGGTAGCCCGTTCACGGTCGGGCGGAACACCGTCCGCAGCGAGCGCGTCACGGCGGCCGTTCGCGAGGGCTCGCGTGCGAATCCGTACATCCACGGGACCTGGATGTCGTGTTCGTTGCCGGGCGCGTACTGGTCGGTGGCGTAGGTGGTGCCGAAGACGTTCTGCGCGACCTGCGCGTCGGGCGGCTCGGAGAAGAGATGGTCCAGCCGTCCCGCCGCCGCGGCGTTCCCGCCCATCCGGTCGAACAGCCCGCGCGCATCCTGGGGCGCCAGCCACGAGTATTGCCAGGAGTTGCCCTCCTGGAAGCCGTGGTCGCTGGTCGGGTTGAAGGGGGAGTACCAGCTGCCATCGGCCTCGCGCGGGCGGATCCAGCGGGTCGATGGGTCGAGCAGGTTGCGGTAGCGGAGCGAGCCGGCGCGCAGCCGGGCCGCGTCAGCCCGCCTGCCGGTTGTATCCGCCACCAGGGCGAGCGCGAAGTCCGCGATCCCGTACTCGAGGGTGGTCCCCGCGTTGTCCGGCAGGTAGCCGTACTTCGCGAGCTCGGCGGGGCGGCGGCGCACGAGCTCGAGCGCCGCGGCGTACAGCGAGCTCGCGTCCCCCGGCGCGAGCAGCCCGCGGCAATAGCCGTCCGCGATCATCGGGATCGCCGGATCCCCAGACATGTGGGCCGGGTCGTAGTTCTCCTCCGCCCAGCGCGGCAGCTTCCCGCCCAGCCGCCGATCGTCGAGGAGTGAAAGCAGCATCTGGCGGTAGCGGCCGGGCTGGATGGTGGCCAGTAGCTGGTTCTCCCCCTTGTAGGTGTCCCAGAGCGAGAAGTTCGCGTACTGGGTTCGCCTCACCGCGCGGTGCGGGCGGCCGTCGAAGCCGAGGTAGCGGCCGTCGACGTCGGTGAACACGTTCGGATGCAGCTGCGCGTGGTAGAGCGCCGTGTAGAAGGTCTTTCGCGCGTACATGCTTCCACCGTCGACGCGGATCGTGGAGAGCGCTCGGTCCCAGGCGGCGCGCGCGTTCGCGCGCATGCGGTCGAAGTCGAAGTCCGGGGCCTCACGCTGGAGGTTTCGGCGAGCGCCCGTGAGGTCCACGAACGAGATGCCCACGCGCATGGTCACGGTTCGGTTGTGCAACGCGTCGAACGAGACCCATGAGCTGCCGGTCGACGAGAACGGCTGCGAGAAGCGCGCGACGAAGTAGACCGGATAACGCGAGCGGGTCCAGCCGGAGATCTCGTTGGGCGGTGTGACCTCGAGGTGGCCGGCGCGGCTGCCGTCCACGCCGAGGGTGGGGTCCGCGATCACGCTCGCCTGCGGAACCGGCGGAAACGTGTAGCGCTGCATGCCCGCATGGGTGGACGCCGTCAGCTCCACGCGGGTGGCGTACTTCGTCAGCTCCACGGAGTAGTAGCCCGCCTCGGCGTGCTCGAGCGAGTGGTCGTATGGCGACCCGTACCGCATCGGATCGGTGGACGTCACCGGCCCGGTGGTGGGCATGAACGGGAGGTCGCCCGCTTTCGGCACCCCGGGGCCGGAGAGGTGGACGAGGCTGAACCCGCGGATCAGCGGGTCCGTGTAGAGGTAGCCGCCGTACGCGAACGGGCTGCCCTCCGTATCGGGTGAGTTCTGGACCATCCCGAACGGTGTGTCGGCACCGGGGAAGACGAAGCCCGGCGCGAAGGTGCCGATCATCGGATCGACGTACCTCGCGGGCTCGAAGGCGGACGCCGCCGGCGCGCAGCCGAGCGCCGCGATCACGACTCCCAGCGCGATCAGGCTGCGCCCCCGGGCCATTGCCCGCACTATGCCCCGCGGGCGCGGGTTCTACGCGTCTATTGAGGGGTCAGACCCCTTGAGCGGCGGCGACTCAAGGGGTCAGACCCCTTGAGTGGTGGTGACTTAGGTTCGGTCTTCCTCCGACTTGCCCTCGTCGCCGGATTTCTCCTCCTCGTCGGAGTCGTCGTCGCTCACCTTTGCATCGACGTCCAGCGACGTCTCCTCGGTGAGGTCGGGCTCCCCGTACGCGCGCACGCCCTTCATGCGCGGATCGGTCGGGCCGCCCGGGATCGGCTCGGCCTTGTACTCGTCGGGATCGTCGACCTCCTTGCCTTCGATCTCGACCCCGCCGTCCTCGCGGTAGCGGAGCGACGACGGCCCGAGCTTGCTGGTGACCGATTCCTCGTAGCCCTCGTTGCCCTCGGCACCGCCGAAGGTCTCGTACTTGGCCTTGTCGTCCGGCCAGTCCTCGAGCTTCGCGGGCGGGTCCTCCTCGAGGTCCTTCACCTTCTGCTTGGCCTGCTCCTCCTCCTCGGCGGCCTTGCGCGCCTTGGCGACCTCGCTCTCCTCGCCGTTCTCGCTCTCCTGGCGATGCTCCTCACGCTCAGTTGTCTCGGTTGCCCGTTCGTCAGTCACGGCTCCCCCTTCCATCTCCTACGCGTTTGACCTACCCGGTGCCGTGGGGGATAAGCGTGCTAGCTCACGGCAGCGTGACGTCCGGGTAGACGTCGAGCCAAACCCGCTTGCCGTCCGGCCGGAAGTAGCCGCGCGTGGTGCGCGC
Organism: Actinomycetota bacterium; assembly: GCA_005883295.1. Taxonomy (GTDB): domain Bacteria; phylum Actinomycetota; class Thermoleophilia; order Solirubrobacterales; family Thermoleophilaceae; genus AC-37. The sequence goes on along the minus strand of VAWV01000194.1, from coordinate 11,744 downwards.
GGGAGCGGATTGCGGGCGCCCGTGGAGGTCCATCCACAGCCTGGGATGCACCACGGCTCCGCCCTTCAGCTCCACCCCGACGGCGGGGCCGTCCTGGTGGAAGATCTTGTCCGCGGAGCACTTGATGCTCGGCCCGCCCCAGGGGTCGCGCGACAGGTTGCCGCTCGGAAGCACGTAGCGGCCGAGCACGATCGGCTCCGGCTTCACGCCGCCCGTGTCGAGCAGCTTCAGCAGGCCGGCGCCGATGATGTTGCCCGCCTGGGAGTTGGCCGACTCGCTGTCGTCGGAGTGGTGGCAGTTGAAGCGGTCGTCCGACGGGTAGGGGTTGTTCGGGTCCGGGTTGGGGTTCCGCTCGCCCGGCACCCCGACCCCGTTGCCGCTCGGGAAGATATAGCCGAGCATGTCCTCGGCCAGCCCGTCGATGAAGCGGAACGGCGTGTGCATGTGGGGCAGGAGCCACGGCGGCAGGGGCTCGTTCGGATACGGCATGTCCTGCGCTCCCATGAAGCTGCGGAGGTACGTGAAGGGGAACACCTCACCCGGCACCGATATGAACGACCCGTCGCCGATCCGGAAGAACGCCACCTCGCTCTTGGCCTCCTGTCCGGAGGTGGACCCGTTGGGCGCCGGCGGGATCTCGGTGGTGCAGTTGTTCGCGTAGCTCGGCCGGTGCGCGAACACCCCCGCCGCGGCTGCCGCGGCGAAGAGCTTGTTGGTGACCGGCACGCAGATGTCGGTGCGATCGCCCGACAGCACGCGTGACCGCGAGGCGACCGACGCCGAGTCGATGGTCTTCTCAACGGCGCCCGCGAGCTGCTGGCCGTAGGCGCGGGTCTCCTTGTCGTAACCGAGTGGGACGTGGGTCTGGGTGGTGGTGAAGAGCGTGCGGCAGCCGGCGGGGTGATCCTCGGACACGAACTGCTGAGGGATGGCAGAGATCGGCTTCGGGAACACCTCGGGCGACTCCACGCTCCCCACCGAGCCCGCCATCTCGACCCCCACACCGCCGTAGCGCTTCTCGAGCGACTGCGTGAAGAAGTGGGGCCAGTCGGCGGTCAGCCAGAGCCTCTCGACCGGGTCGGAGTTGAATCCGGTCGTCTCGGTGTGCTGGCTCACCGCGGCCAGCGTCGCGATTGCCTTCCCGTTCCTGCCGACCGCCTGCATGATCGGCACGGCCGGGTCATCGACGTACGGATAGGACGACCAGCACTGCCGGAAGTTCGCCGGTTCGGAGGCCTGGGCGTAGCGGATGGTGGCCGCGCGACGGTGGGTGTAGGCCTGCTCGATGGCCTTGGCCGACTGGTTGATGAAGAAGGCGAGGTAGTAATCGTTGGTCGCGGAGATGGTGTCGCGCGCACCGTTCAGGCCGAGCGTCGCGGGGGCCGCGGACTCGTCGTGAGTGGTCGAGAGGAACATGTCGCCGTCCCCCAGCGGCGACTTGCTCCCGCCCAGGTCGGCGATCACCTTCTGGCGGATCTGCTGCTGGTAGACGTTGAAGAGGCCCTCCTGGTCGGTGACCTCGATCGCGATTGTGCGCCTTCCGTTCGACACCACGACCGCGCGCGATGAGGGTGGGTCCGCCACCTTCGTGAAGTAGCGCGTGCTGCCGGACCCGCCGCCGATGAAGTTGCCGTCCCAGCGGCCATTCCCGTTGCAGTCGACGTAGTTCTCGCCGTAGTCGTAGTGGCCGTTCTTGGGGATCATCTGGGGCGGCCCGGGGTTGACCGGATCCGGCGGGTCGAGATGGTCTGTGTCCTGGTACGGCTCCATGAACGCCCACGGCCGCGGTCCGTCGTAACCGGGCGGGGCCGCGCAGTCGGAGGCGTCGCCGGGGAAGGCCCCGTGGACCGGCGGGGCGAAGCTGACCGTGGCCGCGCCCACGGTGAACTGCGCGGGCTTGGAGGTGGGTGGCGGCTTGACGTGCGGGGGCGGCCGGTGGCAGCCCCTCCCTCCGCGGAGGCTGGCCCGACCGAACGCCCGGCCGTGGAACGCGACCGCCTTGACCCTCACGCGCTCGGACCGGCAGTGGGCGAGCGCGAGGCGCATGCGCCGCTGACCTATCGACCAGAGCTGGAGGCTCACCCTGCGCGACCCGCCCCGGCCGAGAGTCACGGTGCGGCTCTTCACGATCTGAACCCTCCGGGTCCGCTTGCCCGACCGGAACACCGACACGCCGCTGACTCGGACGTGCTGGCCGGCGTTGCCCTGCACTCGCACGGTGAGCGCGTGCGCCGCGAGGGCCGAGCGCGCCGTGCTGGTCAGCACCTGCACCGACAGTGGCCTGGCCGCGGCGGCGGCCGGCACGACCAGAAGCGCCGCCACCGCGGCGGCGGCAAGCACTCCACAGCGCCTCACGAGGCGAGTGTACGTGCGCCACCCGCGCGTCGCGCCGCCATCCCGCACCGGCGCCGCCTTCAGAAAGTCCTGCTTTCCTCCGCGATCGCCGCGTGCGGCGCCGCCAAGCCCGGTCCAACTCTCGCCCTGCCGCCGCCCAGCTCGCTCCCGCGATCCACGTCCTCGCACGTGATCGTGGTCGTGATGGAGAACAAGTCGTACTCCCAGGTGATGAACTCGTCGAGCTCGACGTACGTTCGCTCGCTGGCCAAGCGCTACGCGGCCCCGTCGAAGATGTACGCGATCCGCCATCCGTCGCTGCCGAACTACCTGGCGCTGATCGGCGGCGACACGTTCGGCATCACATCCGACTGCACCTCCTGCCGCGTGGGCGGGACCAGCCTCGTCGACCAGCTCGAGAGCGCGCACCACAGCTGGAAGGCGTACATGGAGGGCATGCCGCGCACCTGCTTCGAGGGCGCCGAGCACGGCTCCTACGCGAAGAAGCACGACCCGTTCATGTACTTCGACCGGATCAGGAACGACAACGGCCGCTGCTCGCACGTGGTGCGCTACAAGCGGCTCGAGAGGGACCTCAAGGAGGGCCGGCTTCCGGACTTCGGCTTCATCAGCCCCGACCTCTGCAACGACACGCACGACTGCTCCGTCGGGACCGGCGATCGCTACCTCTCGCATGTGGTGCCGGCCCTGCTGCGCGAGCTCGGACCCCACGGGATCCTCTTCGTCACCTGGGACGAGGGGTCCTCGGATCGAGGGTGCTGCGGGGTGGCGCACGGCGGCCGCATCGCGACCATCGTCGCCGGCCCCGGCGTGACCCGCGGGGCCCGCGGATCGAGCTCGTACACGCACTACTCGACACTGCGCACGATCGAGGACGCGTTCGGCCTCCCGGCGCTCAGGCACGCGGCAGGTGCCAGGCCATTCGACGCGCTGTTCACGCACGCGCCGCGGATCCGCTAGCCGAGCTCCTTCACCTCGGCCACGACCGCCTGCACCGACGCCTTGGCGTCGCCGAACAGGAGGGCGGTGTTCTCGCCGTAGAAGAGCGGATTGTCGATGCCCGCGAAGCCCGTGTTCATCGAGCGCTTGAGGACGATCACCTGGCTCGACTTGTCCACGTCCAGGATCGGCATGCCGTAGATCGGTGAGCCCTCGTTCTCGCGCGCGTCGGGATTGGTCACGTCGTTGGCGCCGATCACCAGCGAGACATCCGTCTGCGGGAACTCGGGGTTGATCTCGTCCATCTCCTTGAGCTTGTCGTAGGGGACGTTGGCCTCTGCCAGGAGCACATTCATGTGGCCCGGCATGCGGCCGGCCACGGGGTGGATCGCGAAGTCCACGTGCACCCCGCGCTTCTCGAGCTCGTCCATCAGCTCACGCACGGTGTGCTGGGCCTGCGCCACGGCCATGCCGTAACCGGGGACGACGACCACCCGGGAGGCGTAGCCCCGCCGAACCCGCCGGCCACGATCGCCGGCACCGAGCGGTTCATCGCCACGGCCATCATGTTCGTCAGGATCGAGCCGGACGCTCCCACCAGGGTGCCGGCCACGATCAGCGCCGTGTTGTCGAGCGCGATCCCGGTCATCGCCGCGGACACGCCGGTGAACGCGTTGAGCAGCGAGATGACGACCGGCATGTCCGCGCCCCCGATCGGAAGCACCACCATGTTCCCGAGCACGGCCGCCGCGACGAGGATCCCGACGATGAACAGCGCCTGGGAGTGGACGCCGGATGCGAGCACAACCGCGCTGCTGATCGCCACGAGGGCGAAGACGGCATTGATGATCCGCTGCCCGGGCAGCTGGATCGGCCGTCCCGGGAGGATCTCCTGGAGCTTTCCGAAGGCGATGTTCGAGCCCCAGAACGACACCGAGCCGACGATGGCGGCGAACAGCGACGGGATCTGCGACTTCGCGCTCCACAGCTCGCCGCCCTCGGGAAAGCGGCGCCGGTACTCGACCCAGGCGATCAGCGCCACCGCGCCACCACCCACCCCATTGAAGGCCGCGACCATCTGCGGCATCGCGGTCATCCGGACC
>VAWV01000194.1:0-7334 GCA_005883295.1 Actinomycetota bacterium | reverse complement strand
CGCCATCAGCGCCACGTCGGAGCCGCTCTTGATCACGTGCTGGATCAGGAGCGTTGCGATGAACGCAATGAACATCCCCACCGCGGCGAGGCGGTTGCCGAGCGGGGCGGTGCGCGGTCCCGCCAGGCCGCGGAGCCCGACGATGAACAGCGTGAAGGCGACGATGTAGAGCGCCTCGATGAAGTGCGGGTCCTGGAAGAAGGACGTCGCGACGACCGTCACTTGCCGGCGTCCTCCTCGGAGCGCGGCTCGGGACGCTTCCCCTTGAACATCTCGAGCATCCGGTCGGTGACCAGGAACCCGCCGACGACGTTGATCGTTCCGAAGGTGATCGCGATCACGAGCAGCAGCTTGTTGAGGGCTCCCGCGGCCGACGACAGCACGAGCAGCCCGCCCATCAGCACGATCCCGTGGATCGCGTTGGTGCCGGACATGAGCGGCGTGTGCAGCGTGTTAGGGACCTTGGAGATCACCTCGAAGCCGACCCACGCCGCCAGCACCAGGATCGCGATGTCGGTCATGATGTCCATGCGTTCTCCCTTCCGGCCGTCGCTCAGCCAGCCGCCGCCGTGCCGGCCGCCTGCTTCGCGCCCTCGTGCACGATCTCGCCGTCGCGCGTTATGCACGCGCCGGCCAGGATCTCGTCCTCCCAGTTCAGCTCGAGCTGCCCCTCCTTCGACACGAGCAGCTCGAGCAGCGCCTGCACGTTGCGCGCGTACAAGGCAGAGGCGTGCTCGGGCATCTCAGCGGCGAGGTCCAGCGGCCCGATGATCGCCACGTCGCCGTGGTCCACCGTCCGGCCGGGCTCCGTCAGCTCGCAGTTCCCGCCGGTCGCCGCGGCAAGGTCGACGACCACGGACCCCGGCTTCATTCCCTCCACGGCGGCGGCGGTAACCAGCAGCGGGGCGCGGCGGCCGGGCACCGCCGCGGTCGTGATCACCACGTCGAAGCGGCCGATCGCCTCGGCCATCGCCTGCTGCTGGCGGCGCTGCTCCTCCTCGCCGAGCTCCTTCGCGTAGCCGCCCGCGCCCTCCGCGTCGGCCTTGACGCCCAGGTTGAGGAAGCGAGCCCCCAGTGACTCGACCTGCTCGCGGACGGCCGCACGCACGTCGTATCCGGTGACCACGGCGCCGAGCCGGCGCGCGGTGGCGATCGCCTGGAGCCCCGCCACGCCGGCGCCCAGCACAAGCACCGTCGCCGGCTTGATCGTCCCTGCGGCCGTGGTGAGCATCGGGAAGAATCGATCCTGGCTCTCGGCCGCGAGCAGCACGGCGCGGTAGCCGGCGACCGTCGCCTGGGACGAGAGCGCGTCCATCGACTGGGCGCGGGTGAGCCCCGCGCTGGAGCCGGCCGATCTCCTCGGCCGAGGGCGCCTTCACCAACGAGACGATCTCCGCTCCCAGGGCGTCGCCGGAGGACCCGATCCGCGCGCCCGCCTCCTCGAAGGCCGCGTCCGTGATGTGTGAGCGCTCGCCCGCGCCCGATTCCACGAGCACCTCGAGCTCGCGCGCCTTCAACCTCCCGGCCACCTCAGGCGTGAGCGCGACGCGGCTCTCCCCGTCACGAGCCTGGTTGGGCACGCCGATCCTCATGTCCCCGCGAGTCCCCTCATGCGGACGGAGGAGACTAGTGAACGGCCTCGTCCAGGTACGATCGCGGTGCGATGTCGAAAGCGGGGGTGGAAGTACGGGACGAGAGCGAGAACCGCTCGCTCGCGCGGACGATCGCGGAGAAACCCGCCGCGTTGTTCCTGATCGCCGTCATGGCGGCCGGGAGCATCTCGCTCTGGCTGGTGATCCCCGTCGCGTGGGTCTACCTTGCCTCGCACATCGTCAAGACCACCCAGCCGACGCTCGGGCCCTACGTCCTGATCCTGTTCGGCGTCCCCACGTCGATGTTCATCGTCGGGAAGCTGCTGTACCGGCTGAACGGCGTCTACGAGCGCCTCACCGGGCAGGCCTCCGAGATGAGGGTGCAGCTCCCCTGGCACCGCAGCATGCGCGGCGAGCGGGCGCCGCAGAGGCGCACCACCGTGCTTGAGCTGGTGATGATGACCTCGGTCTCGCTCGCGCTGGTGGTCTTCGGAATCTGGTTCTTCTTCTTCGCGCACGCGTCTCTGCCGGGCGGTTAGCGCGCCGCCGCCTCGCGCTCGAGGTCGAGCTCGGTCCGCACGCCGAGCGCGTGGAGCACGTCGTTGGCCTCCTCCAGGCTGCGCGCCTCGCGGACCGCGGCGGCTAGCCGCGCGGCCGAGCCGACGGCCGCAGGGACGTCGAAGTAGACGGTCAGCGCCGCGGCCGAGGAGAGCCGCAGGTGGCGGCGGCCCGACCGGATCGACGTCTCCCCGCGCTCGCCCTGGAGGGCGCGCAGCGGCTGGGCGCTCGCCTCGGTCGGCACCGCATCCACCGCGCTCCGCAGCCGGTCGGCCACGGCCGGCGTCAGCCCGGAGGCGCCGGCCAGGCCGCCGGCCGCGCCAACCTCTGCCAACCGCTCGTCGAGCTCCGCGAGCGTGAGCTCGCCATCGCACCCGGGCCCGAATATCCCCCCAAGCACTCGATGTCCTTCGTCGGCGAGGTGCGCGGCCGCCGCGAGCATCACCGCGTCGCAGAGCGGGCTGGCGAGGCCAGGCTCGTGACCGTGCGCGAGCACGTCCCCGCCCACGTCCACGAACACGAGCAGGTCCGCCCCGAGCTCGCCGGCGACGGTGCTGAGGCCGGCCGCGACCTCGAGCGGCCCCGCGTTGGGATCGATCAGCAGCACCTCCTCGCCGAGCAGCTCGGCCAGGCGCGATTCGGCGAAGCGGACGCCGTTTGCGCGCACGCGCGTGCCCGCGTTCGCGGCGAGGACGGCCGGGGCGAGCTCGCGCGCGCCCTCGATCTCGTCGGGGCGGCGCGGCCCCGGCAGCGGATCGATCGGGCGGCGCTCCCAGGTCATTCCGCCGAGCACCGGCTCGGCGCCGTGGTAGAGGCGAGCGTGCTCGGCGGTGGCCAGCGCCCCCACCACGTCACCGCCGCCGCCGATGCCGAGCACCATCGGCCGGCGGGCCCGGCGCAGCATCGCCTCGGCGTCGGTCACGCTCGGAAAGCCTCTGCGATCGAGGTCTCGTAGGGCGGCCGCAGCACGCCGGCCTCGGTCACGATCGCGGTTACCAGCTCGGCAGGGGTGACGTCGAACGCGAAGTTCACCGCGGCAGCGCCGGCGGGCGCCACCGCGCTCCCGCCCACACGGGTCACCTCGCGCGGGTCCCGTTCCTCGATCGCGATCTCGGCGCCGGTCGGGGTGTCGGGATCGATCGTCGACCTTGGCGCGGCGACGTAGAACGGCACCCCGTGGCGGGCCGCCAGGACCGCGATCGGGTAGGTGCCGATCTTGTTCGCCACGTCGCCGTTGGCGGCGATGCGGTCGGCTCCGACCACCACACGGTCGACCAGCCCGCGCGCCATCAGGGTGCCCGCGCTCGCGTCCGTCACGAGCCTGAAGGGGATCCCGGCGCGGCCGAGCTCCCACGCGGTCAGCCGCGAGCCCTGGAGAAGCGGCCGGGTTTCGCCGACCCAGACCTGGCCCAGGCGGCCCTCCTCCCAAGCCGTGGCGATCACCCCGCCGGCGGTACCGGCGCCTCCGGTCGCCAGCGGGCCCGTGTTGCAGTGCGTGAGCACCCGGTCGCCCGCCTCGATCAGGGCGGCGCCGAGCTCGCCGATCCGGCGGTCGGCCTCCCGCTGCTCGTCGACAAGCCGCTCCGCCAGCTCGAGGAGAGCGTCCGCGGTCACCTCCGTTCCCTCGTCGGCCCGCGACTCGGCCACCTTCCGAGCGCGCGCGATCGCCCACTGCAGGTTCACCGCCGTCGGGCGCGTGGACCCGAGCAGGGCGGCCGCCCGCTCGAAGCGTTCGAGCGGCGCCCCGCCGTCGCCCGCACGCACTCCGAGCGCCAGCCCGTAGGCGGCGGCCAGCCCGATCGCCGGTGCACCGCGAACGGCCAGGCGCCGGATCGCGTCTGCCACCTCCTCCACGGTGCGGCATTCCAGCCAGCGCTCCTCGGCCGGCAATCGCGTCTGGTCGAGCAACTTCAGGGCGCCGTCGTCGAAGCGGATGGGCGAGAGCATCCGCCTACGGAGGTATCAGATGCGGCGGAAGCTCGCCGAGCTGCCGTAGTCGTCGGCGGCGAGGCGGTCGAGCGCGCGTACCAGCTCGCCGCGGAGGGAATCGAGCTGCGCGTCGTCGGCGCGCAGCTCGGGCGTGACGCGGGTGAGGCCTCGGGGCGCTGACCGCGGCGCCTCGACGAGCTGGCGCCGCCTGATGCGTACGGTGAGCATGGCCGACATGGTGCCCCGAGCGTAGGACGGCAATCAGTCATCTACGCTCGCGGCATGCGCGCGATGGTCCTCGACGCGCCGCGGACGCCGCTACGTGCGGCGAATATCGCGGAGCCCGAACCGGGGCCGGGCCAGATCCTCGTGGACATCGACGTCTGCGGCGTATGCCGCACCGATCTGCATGTGGTCGACGGGGAGCTGACCGAGCCCAAGCTGCCGCTCGTGCCCGGGCACCAGATCGTCGGACGCATTGCCGGCGGCGGCGAGGGCGCGGAGCGCTACGCGGAGGGCGACCGCGTGGGGGTCCCGTGGCTCGGATGGACCGACGGCGAGTGCCGCTACTGCCTCTCCGGGCGCGAGAACCTGTGCGACCGAGCGCGTTTCACGGGCTACGACATCGACGGCGGGTACGCGCAGTACGCGGTCGCCGACGAGCGCTACGCGTTCCCGGTGCCCGAGGGGTATCCGGATCTCCAGGCCGCCCCGCTCCTGTGCGCCGGGCTGATCGGATACCGGGCGCTCTCGATGACGGGCGACGCGCCGCGGCTCGGCCTGTACGGGTTCGGTGCCTCCGCGCACATCGTCTGCCAGGTCGCGCTCCACCAGGGCCGCCGCGTGTTCGCATTCGTCCGCGGGGGTGACGACGCGGCGCGCGAGTTCGCCCTCGAGCTGGGCGCCGAGTGGGCCGGCGACTCGCTGTCTGCGCCGCCCGAGGAGCTCGACGCGGCGATCATCTTCGCTCCCGCCGGGCAGCTCGTTCCCGCGGCGTTGCGCGTGCTCGCGAAGGGCGGGACGGTGGTCTGCGCGGGCATCCACATGAGCGACATCCCGAGCTTCCCCTACGACCTCCTCTGGGGCGAGCGCGTGGTGCGCTCGGTGGCCAACCTCACCCGCGCGGACGGCGAGAGCTTCCTGCGCCTCGCGCCGGAGGTGCCGGTGCGGATCGAGGTGGAGCCGTATCCCCTGGAGCGGGCCGGTGACGCGCTCGATCGCTTGCGCGCCGGCCAGGTGCGCGGCGCCGCCGTGCTGGTGACGGGTAGAACTCCCGGACCCGACGAGGAGCAGCGATGAAGCTCTACATCTGCTGGGGCACGTTCCCGGCGCCGTGGCGTCCGGGAGGCCATCCGTGCCGCAACGCGTACCGCGCCCTCCGCGCGGCCGGGCATAGTCCGGAGGTGATCAAGTCGTTCGGACTCGCGCCCCTTCCCGACGGGATCTTCAACCGCACGGGTGGGCGTCAGGAGGCCAAGCGGCTGACCGGAAGCTCGATGGTTCCGGTCCTCGTGACCGACGACGGCGAGGTCATCAAGGACTCGAAGAAGATCGTGGACTGGGCGCGGCGCAACCCCGCGGGGGCGGCGAACTAGCTACGCGGCGCGTCGCAGCGGCGTGACGGCTGTGGAGCGCGCCGGGCGCTCTGCCTGCTTCCGGAAGCGGCGCAGCGCGTCGGCGATCACCCGGTAGCCGTCCGGGTTGACCGCCATCCCGCAGTGGCTCGACTCGATCTCCACCTGCTCGGCGCAGGGGTCGAGGCAAGCTTGCCAGCTCACGATCCCGTCCGACTTCGAGTAGATCGACAGATACCCGACGCCGTCGGGGACCGGCTTCTCCAGGTCCTCCCAGAACGCCGTGCAGCAATCGCCCCATCGGCAGGAGCGCTTGAAGAGGCCCTTCGCGCCGATGGTCCCGAGCGCTCCGACCACGAAGACCGGGGCCTGCACGAGCGGATGGATCGCGAGGGGGTCGAGTTGAGCCGATCCGAGCGCGACCACTCCGGACACGAGGTCGGGCCGGCGCACCGCGAGCACCTTCGCGAAGTTGCCGCCACGGCTCTGGCCGATGATCGCCACCTTCCGACCGCCCGCCTCGGCCATCGTCTCGAGTCGCTCCTCGAGTCCCGCCATGGCGTCCGCCGAGCAGGCCACGTTGAAGCGCATCCCGGCCTTGCGCGTGTGATGTCCGGTGCGGCGGAGCCAGCGCGTCATCAGGCCAAGGGAGTCGTCGCCGGCGAGGAAACCGGGGATCAGCATGACGGGCTGACTGCCGGCATCCGGGACCCCATCGCCGTGCCAGATCGGGTCCCGCAGCAGTGCGGCGGCCTCCAGCCCCAGCCTGCCCTCCCTCCAGATGGGGGGCAGGGCAAAAAGTGAACGAGCCGTCATCTCGATCTAACCGACCCTACCCTGAGGCCCGGCTGTCAACACGTTCGTCGACGTACTCGTACCCCGATTGGGGGACGGCACATGCGCCGAAACGCGCCTCCCGTACGATCCGCGACGCATGCGGGCGGTGACGATCGACGAGGGCCGGCTCGAGATCCGCGACCACCCGGATCCCGAGCCCGGCGCGGGCGAGGTCCTGGTCCGGGTCCGCGCGGCGGGCCTGAACGGCGGCGACATGATGCAGCGGCGGGGGCTCTACCCGGCGCCGCCGGGCGCGCCGCAGGACATCCCGGGCCTCGAGCTGGCGGGAGAGGTCGCCGCCATGGGTCCCGGGGTGACGCGCTTCGCGGATGGGGACCGCGTCATGGCGGTCGTCGCGGGCGGCGGACAGGCCGAGCTCGCGGTCGTCCACGAGCGGCTGGCGATGCCCGTGCCGGACGCGCTCGGCTGGCCGGAAGCGGGCGGGTTTCCCGAGGTCTTCACCACCGCACACGACGCCCTTTTCACCCAGGCCGCTCTTGCCTCCGGGGACCGTTTGCTGGTGCACGGCGCCGCCGGAGGGGTGGGCACCGCGGCGGTCCAGCTCGGGCGCGCGGCGGGCGCGCGGGTGACGGCCACCGTCCGAAACCAAGCCGTCCGCTCGGGCGTGGAGGAGCTCGGCGCCACGGTGGTAGAGCCCGAGGGCTTCGAGGCCCGCGGCCCCTTCGACGTCGTCCTCGAGCTGGTGGGCGCGCCGAATCTCGCCGCGAACCTGGGCGCCCTCGCCACGGGCGGCCGGATCGTCGTGATCGGGATCAGCGCGGGTGCGAAGGCGGAGCTCAACCTCGGCGCCCTGATGGGGACGCGGGGCACCGTCCGCGGATCC
>VAWV01000193.1 GCA_005883295.1 Actinomycetota bacterium | reverse complement strand
CCGGCACCGCACCTCCACCACCCACGTGGACAACGTCATCGAGGGGCTGCTCGCGGGCGCCGAGCGCGGCAAGCCCGGCGAGGCCTACTTCGTGACGGACGGCGAGCCGGTGGTGTTCCGCGAATTCGTCACCGAGCTCCTCGCTACGCAGGGCGTCGAGATCCCGGACAAGAACGCCCCGCCCGGCCTGGTCCGCGCGCTGGCCGCCGTTGCGGAGACCGCCTGGCGGCTCCTCCCGCTGCCGGGGTCGCCGCCGGTGACCCGCTTCTCGGTGTGGGTCGCCTCGCTCGACTGCACCATCGACATCTCGAAGGCGCGGCGGGAGCTCGGCTACGAGCCGGTCAAGGGCCGCGAGCAGGGGCTCGAGGAGCTTCGGGCGGCGGGTGCGGCCGCCGCTCCGGCCGCCGGTTAGCCGGCAGCGCGACCCGCACGCGCAGGCCGCCCAGCGGCGACTCGTCGAGCTGCATCTCGCCACCGTGGAGCGCCACCTGCTGCGCGACGATCGCCAGGCCGAGCCCGGTGCCGGGTGCCGTGGCGCCGAGCCCGCGAGCGAACGGCTCCAGCACCCGATCGCGCTCCTCGGCCGGGAGGCCCGGTCCGTCGTCGTCCACGCGCACGAGAAGTGACCCGTTCTCGCCGCCGACGCTCACGTCGATCCGGCCGCCCGGGCGGCCGTGGAGCGCCGCGTTGTCGAGCAGGTTGTCCACCAGGAGACGGAGGCCGCCCGTCCATCCGCTCAACGCGGCGCCGTTGACCGAGTCGTGCAGCTCGTAGGTGACGTCCGGGTGACGCCGGCGCGCGGCATAGACGGCCGCGTCGACCAGGTCACCCACCTCCACCTGCTCCCGGGGCAGGCTCTCAGCCGCGTCGCCCCGCGCCAGCGCCTGGAGCCCCTCGAGCAGGTGCACGATCCGATCCTGCTCTGCCGTCACGTCCTCGAGCAGCGCCTGGCGCTCCTCCGCGGGCAGGCCGGGGTTGCGGGTGAGCGCGTCGAGGTTGGCCCGCATGCCCGTGAGCGGTGTGCGCAGCTCGTGCCCGGCGTCGGCAGCGAAGCGGCGCGTGGCCTGCAGCGCGCGCTCCATCGCGGCGGTGGACGCGCGGAGCCGGGCGAGCATCTCGTTGAGGGTCCGGGCGAGCGACCGCACCTCGTCGGGCCCGTCGTCGTCGGGCAGCGCGGTCCCCAGGTCCTCGGCGCTGCTCACCCGCGCGGCGCCCGCGCGGAGACGGGCCAGCGGACGGAGGGCGAAGCTCGTGAACCCCCACGCGGCGAGCGCGGTGATCGCCAGCGCGGCGAGGCCGAGCCACACCACCAGATGGCGCGTGTTCGCCACCCGCGCCTCCACCTGCTGGAGGCTGCTGAAGAGCTCGAGCCGGGCATCCGACACCGGGTCGACGGCAATCGTGAGCGCCCGCCACGGGACGCCCGCGATCTGCACAGTCGACAGCCCGTCCTTGGCGGGCACGACGGGCGCGCCCGCGGGAACGTCGCCGCGCTGCTCCACCACCTGGCCGCGGAGCGACATCTGGGCGAACGAGCCGCTGCCGGCCAGCAGCTGCTCACCCGCCGGGCGCCCCGGCGGGCCGGCGTCCAGCGTGCCGGGCGGTGCGGGAAGCGAGCGGCGGAGGATCAGGTCCGCGCGCTGGCGCAGGTCGCGGTCGACCGCCGCGCGGCCGTCGCTCTCGACGCCCGATAAGAGCAGGAAGCCGGCCAGCGCGTACGCGATTGCCAGCGAGCCCACCGCGGCGATCGCGATCCGGGCGCGCAGGCTGCGCGGCACGCTCATGCCCGCAGCGCCCACCCCACGCCGCGCACCGTGTGCAGGATCCGCGGCTCGCCGCTGCTCTCGAGCTTGCGGCGCAGATAGCCGACGAACACGTCGACCACGTTGGTCTCGACCGAGGTCGCGTAGCCCCAGACCATCTCGAGCAGCTGCTCGCGGGAGAGGACCTGTCCGGGGTGCCGGGCAAAGGTCTCGAGCAGCTCGAACTCGCGCCGTGTCAGGTCGAGCTCCCGTCCGCCCCTCGTCGCGACGTGGCGCCTGGGGTCCACCACTACGTCGGCCACCACATAGGGACCCGCACCGTTCGCGCCGCGCCGCCGCAGCAGGGCGTTCAGGCGCGCGGTGAGCTCCTCCAGGGCGAACGGCTTGACGAGATAGTCGTCGGCGCCGGCCTCGAGGCCCGCCACACGGTCGGCCACCTCATCGCGCGCGGACAGGATGCACACCGGCACGTCCACACCCTCGGCGCGCAGGCGGCGGACCACGGTGACGCCGTCGAGGTCGGGCATCGTCACGTCGAGGACGACCGCCGAGGGCGGCATGCGCCCGATGGCGTCGAGGGCCTCGACGCCGCCTGCCGCGGTTGCCACGGCGAAGCCCTCGAGGCGCAGAGCGCGCTCGAGGGCCTGCCGGACGGTGGCCTCGTCGTCTACGACGAGGACGAGGGGATCACGGGCCGTCACACGTCGTCACCTTTCGACCAGCCTAAGGCTCCTTCCACGGCGGCGCGTGCATTTCCGCCGCCAGCGCGTCCTTCACCTTCTGGACGGGGATGCCCAGCTGGTTCGCCAGCTCGGTTGCGAGCCTCTCCCTGCGCGCCTGCATCTGCGACTCGAGCTGCGAGCGCACCTTGTCGAGGGCCGTGCGCACGTCGCTCGACTTCACGCCGAGCGCCTTGGCCAGCTCGTCGAGGAACATCGGCGGCGGACCAGCCTGGAAGCGAAGCCCGAAGCGAGGCCGGCCGCCGGGCGGAGGGCCGCCGGGCGGAGGACCGCCGGGCGGAGGACCGCTCCCTGGCGGCCCGAACCGGGGGCCGCCGCGCTTGAAGAAGCGCATGCCCGGGTGTCCGCCCGGCGGACCGGCAAACGGTGGGGGGCCGCCCATCGGCCCGGCCGGACGAACCTTCTCGAGCGCGGCACGGAGCTTGGCCTGGTCGACGCCGAGCTTGCTGGCCAGGGCGCCGAGGAAGTCAGGGGGCCGCACCGCGTCGAGCGCGCTCTTCACCTTGGCCGGGTCGACGCCGAGCGCGCTCGCGAGCCTCCTGGCGAACGCGTTGCGCCGTGCTCCGTCAGCCGCCCGATGCTGCGCCTGAAGCTTGCCCAGGGCGTCCTGGACCTTCGAGAGCGGCAGGCCGAGCGCGCTCGCTAGCGCCTTCTCGAACTGCGAGCGGGGATCGTTGCCGGACTGCTGCTCGCTCCCCTGGATCGCGTCGAACGCGGCCTGCAGGCGAGCCTCGCTCACACCGAGCCGCTTGGCCAGCGACTCCTCGCGGTCGAGGCGCATCACGCGCATCCCGCGGACCGATCGGAGGCCCCGCGAGGTGGCGGCGCCGGAGTTGCCGCCGCCGCTCTGGGTCCCGATTCCATAGGCCGCCGACGCGGTCGGGTGCACGGCGGCCCCCTTTCGAGAGTGAGGATCGGCCACGAGAGTGTGAGCACCATAAGAAGTGCTGCGACTCTTACTCGGCTCATACGGACGCGTTAGCCGGCGCAGGCGTGATCGCGGCGATGCTGGCGGTTCGCGTGCTCGGCCGGTGCCGCACGCCGCGGCCGAGCGCCATATAACTCCGTGCGGGGGTGCGAAGAAGCGGGAGCATTGGAGCCGCGCGCGGCCGCCTGACGGCATGCGCCTTCGCCGCTGCGGTCGTGGCCGTCCTGCTCGCCGCGCCGGGGGCGTGGGCGGCGGGCCGCTGCGGCAAGCACCCCTGGTGCAACAGGTCGCTCGGCCCGGCTGCCCGAGCGGCGCTGCTCGAGAAAGCGCTGACCAGCGAGGAGAAGATCGACCTGCTCGCGGGTGACGACCTGTTCGGCGTGGGCGGCGGCGCGCACATGCACACAGGGACGAGCGACGGCGTGCCGCGGGTGGGACTCCCGACGACGTACTACTCGGATGGTCCGGTTGGGCCGCGCCAGGGCCAGGCCACGGCGCTCCCGATCCCCCTCGGGCTCGCGGCCACCTTCTCGCCGCAGCTGGCCTTCCGGCACGGCGACGTGGCCGCGAACGAGGCCAAGAGCAAGGGCAACGACGTGATCTTCGCCCCGACCGTGAACATCATGCGCACCCCGCTAAACGGCAGGACGTTCGAGGGCTACGGAGAGGACCCTTACCTGGACTCGCGCCTCGCGGTCGGGTGGATCAAGGGCGCCCAGTCGGAGCACGTCATCGCCGACGTCAAGCACTACGCCGGCAACAAACAGGAGGGCGCCGACCCAAGCGGGGAGAGCGGGCACCCGGGCTCGCCCCTCGGCGCCGAGCCCTTCGGCAGCCGCTACATCGTGAACGACCACATCGACGAGCGCACGTTCCGTGAGATCTACCTGCCCCACTTCGAGGCCGCCGTGAAGGACGCCCACGTCGGCACGATCATGTGCGCCTACAACCTTGTCAACGGGTTCTACTCGTGCGAGAACCACCACCTTCTCCAGACGATCCTCGAGCACGAGTGGGGCTTCAAGGGCTACGTCCTCGCCGACTACGGCGCGGCGCACAACGCCGCGGCGTCGCTGAACAACGGGCTCGACTTCGAGCCGTGGCCGGGGTTCGCCTACGCGCCGCCGCAGGTGCACATCGCGCTCGCCACCATGCAGGCGACGCAGGCCCAGGTGAACGCGCACGTGGGGCGGGTCCTGCGGACGCTGTTCGCCTACGGATTCTTCGACCGACGCGCGTTCCGCGACGACGACGCCCAGATCCCGAAGAAGGCGCACGCGCGGACGGCGGATCGGATCGAGGAGTCGGCGATCACGCTGCTCACGAACCGCCGGCGCGCGCTCCCGTTGAAGGCCAGGCGCCTGCACACTGTCGCGCTGATCGGCGCGGGCGCCGACGGGTTCACCACCGGCGGCGGATCCGCGGACGTCAAGCCGTTCTCCTTCGTCAGCCCGAGGCAGGCGATCGCGAAGCGGCTCGGAAAGCGGGTGAAGATCCGCTACGCCGACGGAAGCGACCACGAGGCGGCGGTGGCGGCCGCGAAGGGCGCCGACGTGGCGATCGTGATCCCGGCCGACTACCTCACCGAGGGCGCCGACCGCTCGTGCCTCACCCTCGAGTGCCCGAACGCGCATGGCGACCAGGACGGCCTGATCGAGGAGGTGGCGGCGGCGAACCGCAAGACGATCGTCGTGCTCGAGACGGGCGGCCCGGTCCTCACCCCCTGGCGCAACAAGGTCAGGGCCCTCCTGGAAGCCTGGTATCCGGGCGAGCAGGGCGGCACGGCGATCGCGCGCGTGCTGTTCGGCGGCGCCGATCCGGGCGGGCGGCTGCCGGCGACGTTCCCGAAGAACGAGGGTGACATCCCGACCGCGGGCGACCCCGCGAAGTACCCCGGGCTCGGCAAGGACGTGTACTACAAGGAGGGCGTCCTCGTCGGCTACCGCTGGTACGACGCCAAACGGATCGCCCCCGCGTTCCCGTTCGGGTCCGGGCTCTCGTACACGCACTTCGCGTACCGCAACTTCCGGGTACGGCGCAGGGGCGTCGGCGCGAGGGTGAGCTTCACCGTCGTCAACACCGGCCGGCGCCGCGGCAGCGACGTGCCGCAGCTCTACCTCGGGCTTCCGCAGCCGGGGCCGAACGTGATCCAGCCGCCCAGGCAGCTGAAGGGCTTCCGCCGGTTGACCCTCGGCCCGCATAAGAAGAAGCGGGTGACGCTGACCATCGACAGGCGGGCGCTCTCGTACTGGAACACGGGTGCCAACGGCTGGCGCGTGGCCCCAGGGTGCTACCGCGTGATGCTCGGCCACTCCTCGCGCAACATCGCGCGCCAGATCATCATGCCGTTCGCGGGCGGGTCGTGCCGGCAGACGGTGGCCGTGCTGGTCGGCGGGCGCTAGCCGGCCAGGCTCCGTCGCGGTCGGCTACGGCACGGCGATCCGGCCGTGCTTCGCCTGGCGCGAGGTCCACGCCGCGAGCGTCTTGAACGGCTTCCTGAGCTTGCCGTGCGAGGTGACGATGCTGGTGTCGAAGTAGTAGGACTGCGGCGGCGGCGGCGCGAGCAGGTACTCGGTCATCTCGCGGACCCGGGGATTGTCGAGCGCCATCTGGAACGCCTTGGGCAGGAACTTGGCGCGCGCGTTGTCTGACTTCCGGTACTTGCCGCTCGCCATATAGCCGTACTCGGTGAGGTAGAGGTCGAGCGGCTTGCCCTGCGGGTTCGTGAGCTGCTTCTTCCTGGCCAACTTGTCGAGCTGCCGGGTGAGGTTGCTGATGTTGTTGAGGGCCGCGTTGTCATTGCGCGGGCCTGGCCAGTCGGGCGGGTGGTGGTAGTCGTAGGGGTGATGGGCGTAACCGTCGGCGACCAGGTGCCCGCCGCCGCGCACCATCGCACGGAGAAATCGAAGCGGCGAGGTCGAGCGTCCGGACTGGCCGTAGGGCGCCGTCTCGCCGATCAGGATCTTGGCGCGCCGGTCCACGGAGCGGATGATGTGGTACGCCGAGACGTACATCTTGCGGTAAAGCTGCGGGGCCTCGCTCAGCGGCGAGAGCCAGGCCACGTAGTTCGGCTCGTTCCAGATCGAGTAGCGGTCGACGTGGTGCTTGAAGTGCCGCACGACCGCCCGCACGAACTCCTTGAAATAGGAGACCTTGAGCTTGTACCCACCCACCTGGTGATCGCCGGTCGCCCAAGCGGGAGCGAAGCCGCTGACGCAGAGCTGGAGCTTGATGTGCTTCTTGCGAGCCCGGTTGTAGAGGATGTCGTACGACGTGAAGTCGTAGTGCCTGTGTCTGGGACGGCTGTAGCTGTGCGGGTGGTTGACGACCGAGACCCAGGGGATGTTCACCCGCAGCCGGGTGACGTGCAGCTTCAGCGCGAGCTTGAGCGCCTGCTTGCGCTTCAGGTGGTACTGGGTGACGAACGACGGATCATCCTGGAGGCCGATCTCCATTCCCTTCGCTGCGTGGGCGGGGTGCGGCGAGACACCGAGGAGCGCCGCGATCAGCGCGGGTACCAGCACGGCGCCGAGCATACGCGGGCGCGTGCGAGGAAGGGACGTTCGCGAAAGGCGCAAGGGGCGGGGAGCGACGGTGAGACTCCTCCTGAGCGGGGCCTGCTTCGACCGTACACCCGTGCCCGCTAACACGCCAGCGGTTCGTCCGTTGCGCCCCGTTGATTGTGCGTGCGTTTATTCGAGGAGCCTCACCTCCAGCCCTCCGCCGGTCAGGTCGCCAGCGCCGCCGAGCAGGCCGAGGATGCGCGCCACGTACGCCTGCGTCTCCGGGATGGCCGGCACGCAGCCGCAGGCCGCGACCCGGCCCGGACCCGCGTTGTAGGCCGCGAGGGCGAGCGGCACCGACGCGAAGCGCGACAGCAGGTCGTGCATGAGGTGGCCCTGGGCGTCGATCGAAGCGCTCGGGTCGAACGGGTTGCCGAGGCCGTACGCGGCGGCGGTCCCCGGCATGAACTGCGCGATGCCCCGGGCTCCGGCGCCTGACACCGCGAACGGGTTGAAGTTCGACTCCGCGTAGAGCTGCGCCGCGAGCAAGGTGGCCGATACGCCCCAGCGCACCGCCGCGCGGGTGATCGCCGGCGCGAACTGAGCCGGGACGAAGGACTGGAGCGCGGCCGTCGCCCGGCCGTCTCCGCCCCGCGGGCCGAAGCCGACCGAGGCGCTCCCGGGGCTGCGGGCGTACCCGAAATGCCACGGCTCCCACTGGTACCTCCTGATGAACCCGTAGCGCTCGGAGTTGGCGTTCAGCCACGCGTAGGCCGACGGCGGTCCCAGGTCGAGCTCCGTCCCCAGCCTGTGCAGCGAGCGCCCGGGCGGGGCGACCCACTTCGGGTCGGGGTGGCGAGCGAACAGCGCCGCCTGCTCGCCGTTCGAGCGGAAGGCGCTGACGATGATGAGCCGGACCCCGGCCGCTGCAGCGCCGCGCTCCATGCGATCGAACGCGAGCGCTGTGTCCGGTCGCATCGGCTTGCCCTGGCGATATGCGAACGGGCCCCTGTACTCACCGTCGCCGCCCGTGACCGCGAAGGTCGGGCTGCCCGTGGCCACGGTGAGGCCCGCCTCGGCGTGGGCGCCGACGCGTACGACCCGCCGGCCGCTCCGGTCGTCTCCCGCCACCCGGACGTCAGCCGCGTCGTGGACGTCGACCGCGATTCGGGTCGGAGCGAAGCTCGCCGCGTCGGGGAACCGGACGTCGGACCGGGCGATCGACACGCCATTCCCGCTCGCGCCGTCGAGCGCTGCCGCCCTGGCGCGCTCGAGGTACGCGCGGACGTCGAGATGCCGCGGGTTCGGCACGCCCGGCCGGAGAAACGGAGGCTCGAACAGGCGCCCGTAGGAGTCGCGCATCTCGCGCGCCCCGGAGATGGCCGCCAGGTCCGCGACCCGCTGGACCCGGCTACGCGCGCCTAAGGCCTGGCCGAGTGACGCGAGGACCATGGC
Organism: Actinomycetota bacterium; assembly: GCA_005883295.1. Classification (GTDB taxonomy): domain Bacteria; phylum Actinomycetota; class Thermoleophilia; order Solirubrobacterales; family Thermoleophilaceae; genus AC-37. Next base: position 3,910 of record VAWV01000193.1, on the reverse strand, counting down.
GAACGCGATCAGCGCGGCGATCGCCCCCAGCATCAGGAGCGCCGACTGCCCGCGCTCGTCGGCGAGCCGGCCGTCGCCGACCGGCCTCATGCAGCCGCCGCGCGGCACCGATCGGCCAGCTCCGCGATCGGCTTTGCGAACGCCCCGCGCGCCTCGCGGCAGCCGAGCGCGAGCTGCGCCGCGAGCCGAGACTCCGGGATCTCGAGCCGAGCTCCAAGCGCGCCGCACCGGTGCGAGGGGGGCGATTCCACATCCTCGACCTCCTGCGGCTCGACCCGGTTGGCCACCACCTCTACGCGGCGCCCTGCCGCGAGGAGCGAGGCCTCCACCGCGGCGAGGAGCGACGGCTCCACGGCGGGAGAGGCCACCAGCACCGCCACGTCGGCCGCGCCCAGCCCCTCCGCGGGGTGCGAGGCGTGCGCGACGTCGATCACGACCGGCCAGGTGCGCCGTGCGACGATCGCGGGCAGCAGCTCGGAGTCGGACACGAGGCATACCCGGCCGGCTGGCCGCAGGGACTCGCAGCCGAGCTCCGTGAGGGTCCGGCTCGCGCGCACGGCGGCCGGTGCCGCGATCCGCGGACCGGCGCCCTGGGGACCACCAACGACAACGGCGGCGCCGCCGGGGTCACCGCGCGCGAGCGCCACCGCGAGCACCCGAGCGACCGTGGACGCGCCGCACCCGCGGGCGAGTCCGCGCACGACCACGACCGGACGCGGCGGCGGAGCGGGGCTCGGCGCGGCCGCTCGCGGCGCTGCGGGCTCGAGCAGCCACGCCTCGGCACGCGCGAGCGCGGTCTCGAAGAGGCCTCGTCCGCGCGGATGCGGCCAGGCGTTCACCGTCGCCCCACCCGAGCCGTCGCCCCCACCTCGAGCCCCCGTCCGAGCGAGCGCAGCGGCGACGGCGGCCGCATCGTGACCCGAACCTCGCGGCCCGCCACACGAACCCGCATCCCGGCCTTCGACCATCCTGGCACCGCGTCGCGCGCGGCCCGCGCGGCGTCGGCACCCCCGGCCAATGCCAGGGCGCCTGCCTCGGCAGCATCGCCGGCGAGCACCTTCGCGTACCCGATCGCCAGCAGCTGAAGGACGACCAGGCCCACGACGAGCAGCGCCGGCAGCGCCCCGAGCAGCTCCACGCTGGCCTGACCGCGCTGAGGTCGCAGCGAGCCCCTGATGGCTGATTCCACGGCCGCGTGTGCGCGGGGGCGCGCGGGACCAAGCAGTCGCCGCTGTATACGCGCCCGAGGACGCAGAGATGCGCGGGTATCCGCGCGTCGTCCGCGTGCGCGGGGTCGTGGGATCAGCCATCTAAGGCCCTCCCCGCGGCAGGCCGGCCGAGGCGCTGACCGTTACCGGCGACGTCCAGCGCCGGACCAGCAGCGGTATCCGGATCCGCACGCGCACGGTCCGCCCGTCGCTTGGCCGGGACACCTCGAGGCCGTGCCGGAAGGGCTTCGGGAGGGCGCTCAGCGCGGCGGCGCGGGCATCCCGGCCCACGGCCTCCGCGCGGGCGGCGACGCGCGCGGCGTTCGCGCACAGCCAGGCGGTCTGGCCCGCGAGCGCGAGCTGCCACGCGATCGCGGCTGCGAGCAGCACGAACGGCACGGCGGCCACGAGCTCCACAGACGCCTGGCCGCCTTCCAATCGGAGTGCGCGGGACCAGAGCGAGGGCATGCACCCACCGTGCCGGTAGGCACGTAACGGCTCAACGCGCGGGCGTTACGAAAGAGCTACGGAGGAGTTACGGGGAAGCGAAATCTGGACGCGCGATCGGTCGAGGATGCATGTGTACGTGTATAGGCCGTACAAAATGCATTCTCGGTGTAATCCCGCCGCGATCCGGTCGGGGTAACCCGAGGGATCCGGTCGGGACGCTGCGATCCAGGGCCGACCGCCGGCCTACCCGTACTCGCGCGAGTGCCGCCAGACCCAGAAGATCCCGAACGAGGCGAGCCCCAGCAGCCCGATCCACACGAGCACTCCGAGGCCGGTGTGGAGCAGCCGCTGCGACGCGGTGAAGGTGACGAACGCCAGCCCGATCGACCCGTACAGAACCCAGCGCTCGAGCGTGGACAGGGAGTCCAGGGTGAAGCGGTACTCGCGGTAGAGCCGGTAGCCGAGGAACGCAATCGCGGCGAAGAACGCCACGGTAAGGATCCACAGCGCCACGCTGAGGCCGGTCCCGCCACCCGGCGCGAGCGCGATGAGCAGCGCCACCAGCGCCACGATGCCCAGGTTGCGGACCGTTCTGAACGGCCCCTCGCTCACGACTCCCGCGCCTTCGTGCAGCGCTCGCGCGCCTCCTCGATCTCCACGAGCGCCTCTTCGCGCGAATACCAGCCGTCGACCTTGACCTTCTTCTGCTCGAGGTCCTTGTAGACGGAGAAGAAATGGGCGATCTCGGCGCGGAGCGCATCGGAGAGGTCGTCGAGCTCCTCGAGCGTGTTCCACGCCGGGTCGTGGAGCGGCACGCACAGGATCTTGTCGTCGATCCCCTTGTCGTCCTCCATGCGGAAGAGGGCGATCGGCTTGACGTGGATCATGCAGCCCGGAAACGTGGGCTCGGACACGCAGACCATGGCGTCGAGGGGGTCGCCGTCGAGCCCGAGCGTGTCCGGGATGAACCCATAGTCCGTCGGATACACCATCGACGAGAACAGGAAGCGGTCGAGCTTGATCACGTCCTCGTCATGGTCGTACTCGTATTTGTTCCGGCTCCCCTTCGGGATCTCCACGAGGCACTTGAGAGGCGTCTCGGCCACGACGTTGCGAGCTTATCGGCGCGGACGCCCGGTAGAGTCCCCGTCGATGCAGCATCGCCGCGCCATGGCCCTTGCCGCAGTCGTTCTCTCCCAACTGGCGGTGGCCGCTCCCGCCTTCGCGAAGAACGGCGAGGGCCTGGTCGGGGAGACCAACGACAAGGTGATCACACTGTTCTGCCTCGGCCTCGTGATCTTCTTCACGATCGTGGTGATCGTGGGAACGCTGGTCCAGTCGTCGCTGGAGCGCCGCAAGGAAGCCCGCAAGGCAGCTCGCATGCGGCAGCGCGTCGGCTGGTAGCGCCAGCCAAGTTTTACCCCCGCGTTAACTCGGTCTCAGATGATGGCGATTCGACGAGGATTCCCTCCCTCTCGTCGTGCCGCGCGGCTCCGGAGCCCCCGCCCGGAGCCGCGCTTCATTTCGAGGCCGCGAGGAGGCCGGCGCTCTGGGAACATCCGCGCCGTGCCGCCGCCTCCTGAGCCGGTCACGTACGAGCGTACAGGCGCCGCCGCCGTCCTCACGATCGACCGCCAGGAGCGCCGCAACGCGGTCGACGGCCCCACCGCGGAGCTGCTCGCGGCGGGCTACGAGCGCTTCGAGGCGGACGACGACGCCAGGGTCCTGATCCTGACCGGGGCAGGTGACGTGGCGTTCTGCGCGGGCGCCGACCTGAAAGCGATCGACAGCTTCGCCCCGCGGCTGGAGGATCCCGCCGGTCCGCTCGGCTTTACTCGCCGGACGGCGTCGAAGCCGACCATCGCCGCGATCTCGGGCTGGTGCCTCGCCGGAGGGCTCGAGCTCGCGCTCTGGTGCGACCTGCGGATCGCCGCCGCCGGCTCGATGCTGGGCTTTCCCGAGCGGAGATGGGGCGTGCCCCTGATCGACGGCGGGACTCAGCGGTTGCCCCGGATCGTCGGGCTCGGGCGGGCGCTGGACATGATCCTCACCGGCCGGATCGTGCCCGGCGAGGAGGCGCTCGAGATGGGCCTGGTGAACGAGATCGTCCCGCCCGGGGAGCACCTGACCCGCGCGCTGGTCCTGGCCGATGGTCTCGCGCGGTTCCCGCAGGAGACGATGCTCGCGGACAGGATGGCGGCGATCGATGGGCTGGGGCTGTCCCTCCGGGACGGCCTGGCGCGCGAGGCGCG
>VAWV01000192.1 GCA_005883295.1 Actinomycetota bacterium | reverse complement strand
GTATGTGGCCGACCACGCGCACCTGGACACGTACGGCCCGATCACCTACCTCGCCTACCTGCCATTCGAGCTCATCTGGCCGCTCAAGAACCTCGTGCACGGCTACCTCCCCGCCGCGCACGCCGCCGCGATCACGTTTGACGTGCTCACGATGCTCGGTCTGCTCATCCTTGGCTCGCGTCTCCGGGATCGCCGGCTGGGGCTGATGCTCGCGTTCGCCTGGGCGGCCTGCCCGTTCACCTTCCTCACCCTCATCGCGAACACGAACGACGGGCTGGTGCCGCTGTTCGTAGTCGCCGCGCTGGTCGCCTTCAGCTCGCCAGTCCGGAGGGGGATCCTGATCGGGCTCGGCGCGGCCGCGAAGTTCGCCCCACTCGCGCTAGCGCCGCTGTTCGCGCGCG